>JAFQVE010000304.1 GCA_017408185.1 Oscillospiraceae bacterium
AACAGCGATACGAAAAAAACGGACGATCGTTACAACTGTTTTTTTATTCTGTCAATCGCACTCTTCTCGAGACGTGACACCTGAGCCTGGCTTATGCCGATTTCATTTGCAACCTCAGTCTGCGTTCGTCCGTCAAAAAAGCGCAAAGATAAAATGTGACGTTCACGCTCGTTAAGGTTTGAAATAGCTTCTTTCAAAGCTATTTTTTCCAGCCAGTTTTCATCGGTGTTCTTTGTATCGCCAACCTGATCCATAACGCAGATGGTATCTCCCGACGCGTCGGAATACACCGGCTCATAAAGCGAAACAGGCTCCATAATTCCGTCAAGCGCGAAAACCACATCCTCGCGCTTCATATTCATCGCCTTGGCAATTTCCTCAACCGTGGGTTCCTTCTGAGTTTCGTTCATAAGCTTTTCTTTGGTTTGCAAAGCACGGTAAGCCGTGTCCCGCATAGAACGTGACACGCGTATCGTGCTGTTATCCCGAAGGTATCTGCGTATCTCCCCGATGACCATCGGAACAGCATAGGTGCTCAGGCGAAGTCCCAAAGTTATATCGAAATTGTCGATTGCTTTAATAAGCCCAACGCATCCGACCTGAAACAGATCGTCCACCTGCTCACCTCGATTTGCAAAGCGCTGGATCACACTGAGAACAAGCCTTAAATTCCCCGAAATAAGCTCGTCCCGTGCGGATATATCTCCTGCACGGTATTTTTTGAGCAGTTCATATGTTTCATCGCCCGAAAGCACCTTTAATTTTGACGTATTTACACCACATATTTCAACTTTACCGTATACCAAAACAAAAACCTCCCAAAGCAAAAGACTATTATAATTATTTCCTCGGGAGATTTTTTTAAACTGTATAAAATTGACAAAACTGTTTTTATATAACTACATCAAAAGACTTCTGACCGCGGACTAAAAAGCGTGCCGTCCTGTTCGAATCCTCTTCATTTCGCGCAGTACCAAAGAAGAACCATAAGGATGTTTTGGTTTTATTAGCGATATACTCGCTCATGCTCGTGCGATATATTTGCTTCGCAAATTCGATATAACTCCACTTCGTTTCGTTGCGATATGATATAAATTCCTTTTCTTGTTGCCGTAAGGCAACATATCGCATCCGTCAGGATATATCGCACCGAAGGTATATCGAAAATTCCGACAGGAATTTATATCGCTGAAAAAAGACAGATTTCGCTTTGAAATCTGTCTTTTTTCTGGTAGAGATGAAGGGACTTCTACCCGCGGACTAAAAAGCGTGCCACTGGCACCCTTTTTGCTCTCTGCGGAGCGCCGTCCTGTTCGAGTCCTCTTCATTTCACGCAGTACCAAAGAGAAAACGCACCAACCTCCGGCTGGTACGTTTTCCCTTTGGTAGAGATGAAGGGACTCGAACCCCCGACTTCTTGCATGTGAAGCAAGCGCTCTAACCGACTGAGCTACATCTCCGTATATCAGCCGAAGCTTTCTTCGGCTGAATATTATTGTATCACATTTTATTTTGGATTTCAACTGTTTTTATCATTCTTGCCAGAGTCTCAAATGTCAATGCAAGATCGCTCTTTGCACGGTGCTTTGTTTCTGAAAAGCTCTTTGCAACACGGTTAGTGCTGAGAACAAAAGAAACGCCCATATCATATATCGGCTCGATGTTATCACCGATATCGCCGGCAATTACAGCGACCGGGACTCCAAGCGCCTTTGCACGAACAGCAATACCGGAAATAGCTTTTCCTCCGGTTGTCTGCCCGTCTATGCGGCCTTCGCCCGTAATAACGAGCTCAGCTTCTTTTGCAAGCTTATCAAATCTGCAAAGGTCAAGAACAGTATCGATTCCTTTTTGAAGCGTAGCTCCGAGAAAGACAATAGCTCCTGCCCCCGCGCCGCCTGCAGCTCCCGCACCGGGAACAGAGGCGACAGAAATTCCGACAACACGTTCTACAGTCTTCGAAAATGAGACAAGATTTTTATCAAGAAGCTTAACGCATTCGTCATCTGCGCCTTTCTGCGGTGCAAAAACATACGCCGCGCCTTTTTCACCGTAAAGTGGGTTATCAATGTCGCACATAGCAACAACATCGACACCGGAGAGCTTTTCTTTAGCGGCGGATAAGTCGATAGAAGAAATCTTATCGAGTGTTGCACCTACCGGTATAAACTCTTTCCCGTTGCGGTCTGAAAATTTAACTCCCAGTGCTGATGCAAGTCCGCATGCCGCATCGTTAGTGCAGCTTCCACCGAGCGCAAGAATAATCTTTTGCACGCCGCGTCCGACGGCATCACAGATAAGCTCACCCACACCATAGGTTGTGCTTTCGGCGGGATTATTGCTTTCTCCTGCCATCGGGAGCCCTGCAGCTGATGCAATCTCAACGACGGCAGTGTCACCGCCTGCAATAGCGTAGCTTGCCGTTACCGGAGAAAAGTGCGGTCCGGTTACCTGCAGTGTTACTTTCTCACCTCCAAGGCAAGAAAGAAAACAATCTGCCGTCCCTTCACCGCCGTCTGCAATGGGGAGAAGCGAAAATTCTGCGTCCGGTATAATTTTTGAAATCGCGTTTTTTCCGATTTCACATATCTCAGATGCGCTCGCTGTTCCTTTGAATGAGTCCGGAGCGATAAGAAACTTTTTCATAGTAAAAGTGCAGATACTCAGAGCATTGAAGCTGCATCCTCATCGAGGAATACGGTTACATCCTTATGCATATGTAAAACAGAAGCAGGGCAATCCGTGCCGATAAGTCCGTCAAACATTCTCTTGACGATCGGAGCTTTGCTCTTGCCGCTTATTACCATAACAATCTTCTTTGCCTGCATAATCGGAGTAAGACCCATTGTGAGAGCTTCGCGCGGCATATCCTCAGGCTTTTCAAAATAGCCGGAATTTGCGTGGAATGTGCTTTCTGTAAGACCTGTGCGATGTGTTGCGCCGATGAGCTTATCATCCGGTTCATTGAAACCGATATGACCATTGTGCCCTATTCCAAGAACCTGAAGGTCAATTCCGCCGTAAGACTCAATCTTCTCGTCATATGCACGGCACTCTGCATCGGGATCGGAAACCTCACCGTTAGGAACGTTTACATTCTCTTTCTTGATGTTGACATGAGAGAAAAGGTTGTCGAACATAAAGTAATAGTAGCTCTGGTCATTTGATCTCTTGATGGGATAATACTCATCAAGGTTAAAGGTAGTAATGTCGGAAAAATCAATCTCTCCCGCTTTATTCATACGGACAAGCTCTTTGTACATCCCCACCGGAGAGCTGCCGGTTGCAAAGCCGAGAATGCTTGACGGCTTTTCCTTAATCTGGGCAGCAACAAGCTTAGCTGCCTCGCGGGACATCTCTTCGTAATTTTTGCAAATGACTTTTTTCATATTATAAGAACTTCCTTTCTGATAACTTATTTATATTGTAACACACTTTCCGAAAAAATGGAATAGGGCAGACTAAATTTTACACAATTTAAATGACCAAAAAATTTTGAAAAAATAACGTTAAAAAAGTGAAAATTTTTCTTGACATTCACGCAAAAAAAAGGTATAATATTCAGGTATCACGCATATGGCCCGGTAGTTCAGTTGGTTAGAACGCTAGCCTGTCACGCTAGAGGTCGTGGGTTCGAGCCCCATCCGGGTCGCCATAGTGTGCTGTTATAGCTCAGTCGGTAGAGCGCATCCTTGGTAAGGATGAGGTCGGCGGTTCAAATCCGCCTAACAGCTCCAAGAAAAAACCGCTTAAAACCTTGTATTTCAAGGCTTTAGCGGTTTTTGTTTTTTCTTTTCAATCTCTCGG
>JAFQVE010000305.1 GCA_017408185.1 Oscillospiraceae bacterium
AAGGTAGCAACGTCTGTTTCCGCAAGCCTTCTTGACGGAACTGAGGTTACGGATTATGAAGCTTCTTATGAGACCTCAGATCCGAGTCTTGCGACGGTTGACGAAAACGGCGTTGTTACTGGCAAAGGACACGGCAAGGTTACAATCAGCGCAACGGTTAAAAAAGGCGGCGTTTCGGTAACAAAAAGCATAGCTTTCAATGCTGTAGATAATACGGAAATCACAGATAAAAGGATAAATCTTGGTGATTCTCTTTATGTTGGCGAAAAATCGCAGATTTCCGTTGTTCTTTTGATGGAGAGCGGAAATGAGATAACGCTTCCGCGCGAAAATGTGACCTTTGCAGCGGATAAAGAGGATGTTCTCACATTTACAGAAGCGGGCTATGTTTTTGCTGCAAAGGAATGCAGTGGTGTTGAAATTTCGGCAAGCGCTCCTTTCCGCGGAGAATCCATCTCTGCAGAAAAGAAAATATCCGTTATACTCGACGATGGAAAAACTGAAGCGACCTATTACACGGCCGAAAAGCGCGAAAATGCAAAGGTCAATGCTGCAACCTATGATTGGGCAAAGAGCATGAAAAAAAGTGCAGCAAAGGCTGCTGATGCACATGTGCAGAATCTTGATTACATATATGAAATGATTATCGCAGAGGGGCTTCCCCGAAGTATATGGATGGGTGCGCCGTCTGCTCCGAACTATAACATCTGCCGCTATTGTGACGGAGGTACGGATAATAAAGGTTCAGATTTTATCTTCGATTGGTTGAATCGACCGTGGAAGACGCAGTGTCCGCTTTGTAAGCGTCTTTTTCCGAGTAATAATTTTGAAGGCTTTTTAAAGCTGGGGCTTGACAGCGAAAAACGCTTCAGCCGCATCCGCGCGCTTGAAGCGCACCGTGCTATGCTCCTTGAGATGGGGAAAGAGCTTCCGGACGCAGGAATCACGGAAGAAAGAAAAGCAGAGCTTGATGCGGGAGAACTCATCACGGCGGCAGAGCGTGCACATTACGGATATGGTGTGGATGGCGGATATCTTGTAAACACAACGTATCCTGAGCTTGCCGACCCGGAGAAAATTCCGGCAACGCTTAATAACAGCCAAGGTATGCGCCCGGGTGAGGATTGGAAAACCTGGGGCGTTGATGACGGCTGGGGATACATTCCGCTCCGTGAAGATGGCGTAACGCCGTATCAGTATGAGCTTGCGAGCGCGGATGGGGTAACCTATGTCCAGGAACGTCATTGCTATATTGCAAATATAAGCCGGAAAACATTAGGTGATATTACAGAAAATGTTCTTGGAGAGCTGCGCGATGCATATCTTTACTCCGGAGATGAGAAATACGGCCGCGCAGGTGCGATCATTCTCGACAGAATAGCAGATGTTTATCACACCTACGATTTATTTTCGCATAACGATATAGATTATGATGGAAATTCAAAACCGGACAGAGTGTGGCACAACACAGACGGCGGCGGTATCGGTATCGGCATAATAATGGGAAGAATTGATTCGAACAATCCCGCCCAGATGCTTGCGCTTTGCGCGGATGCATTTTATCCGATGCTGACAGACACGGAGGTTATAGATTATCTCTCGGAAAAGGCGAAAAGATTCGGATATGATACGCTTCCGGACGATGACAGATACAACTATCACGAAGCTATGGGATTTAATACCAAAACAGGTGTTTCCGAGCCTACTTCCCTGTGCGAGGGCGAATGCCGCGAATATGAGCATGAGATGCGCAGAAATGCAAAAACAAGCTCGCACGATATCTGGAGGAACTGGGAAAACGGTATTATACGCAAAATATACTGGGGTGTACAGTTCGGCAGAATTGTGGGTAACTTCGGTATGTGTCAGGCAACAGCCTCTATTGCGGCGGTTGTTCAGGACAGACAGCCGGAAACCACCGAGATGCTTGACTGGATATATCAGAACACGGATCCGGACGGAAACTACAGAAAAGGCGGCGGAGGAGTAACAACCCAGCTTATTGACGTTATCGACCGCGACGGTATGGGGCATGAAGCAAGTCCTCATTATAACCGCACCCAGATAGAAGGGCTTGGAAAGATGTCAGACTTCCTTGCCGATTATGAGGACGGAGAGAAGTATAACCTGTACGAAAATCCGAAATTCCATGAGATGTTTATGGCGTTTGTCCGTCCGGTAATACCGAGCGGACATCCGAAGGTGGGAGATGCGTCAACAACTCTGTTCCACGGCTTCTATGCAGGTGATGTGGAGCTGTGGAAAAAAGCATTCAAGAAGCTTCGCGATACCGAGATAGCAGACGACCTTGCGCAGTATATCTGGACACGCAACGGAAGGACAACCGAGGGACTGCACTACGACATTTTCACGGAAAATCCGGAAAGCTTTGAAGATGATGTAGTAGCGCTTGTAGATGAAACCGGAAAGCTTGAAAGTGACCTTATGGCGGGCTGGGGCTTTGCAATACTTCGTGACGGCGGAATTTATGACTCTGCCTCTGCAAGCACGGAGGTAAACAATATGCGCGATTTCTGGATATCGGCAGGCACCACCGACGGTCACGGGCATCAGGATGCTCTTGAGCTTAATGTTGATGCATTCGGTCTTGATCTCGGTGCAGATCTCGGATATCCCGAAGAAACAAGCTACACACCGAACCGATTGCAGTGGTTGGGAAATACCATATCTCACAATACGGTGATGGTAGATAAAAAAGACTCGTTGGCTAATGCACTGCGTGGCTTCCCACTTCACTTCAACGATTCGGGAATGGTTAAGCTTATGGATGTTGACGCGTCTCATAAGTATGATGAGACGGAAAACTACCGCAGAAGCCTTGTTATGGTAAAGATAAACGATGACACCTCTTACGGGGTTGATTTCTTCCGCGTAACGGGCGGCAGCCATCACACGTATATTTACCATTCCGCATCATCGAAGGTAAATGAAGTATCCGGGCTTTCAATGGCAACGGAGCCAGAACTTATTCAGATTGATAAAGACGGAACAATGGATTATGCCACATATGCGGGAACAGATGCGGCATATGTGAAAAATCCGGACGGAAGTGTACGAAAAGCTCTTCCGGGCGAAGAGGTAGACTTTGAAACGGTATTCCCGGTAACCTACGGTCAGGATCCGTGGACGCAGCCGGCGTGGAGCTATGAAACAATGTTCCCGCGCGGATACACATGGCTTCGCAACGTGCGCCGGGCGGAAGAACCGACAAACAACTTTACCGTTGATTTTGAGATTACCGACTATAAAAAGGTGCTTTCGAACCCGAAAGGCATACATCTGCGTATGACGCAGGTCAATGATTTCACGCCTACCTCTGTAGCTTTTGCGGGCGGTCATGTTCCGCAGAAGAGTGCATCTTCAAAGAGCATCGGTTATAAAGATAAGTTCGACTCTGAGCGCGCAACGATGCTTGAATATGT
>JAFQVE010000306.1 GCA_017408185.1 Oscillospiraceae bacterium
ACGAAGTTTGTGCAGTCACCGCCTATTTCATCAAAGTTATAATACGCAGGATTGCGGCGGAATGCCCACCGTCGGGCATAGCGCACCGCATAAAGTCTGTTATATTCCAAAAAAATCAGCCTCCTTATGCCATTATATGCAGGAAGGCTGATTTTTGTCAGTGTTTTAAAGGTCTATGCTTGCACCGCTCTCGTCGTATGTGATACGGTCGCCCGAATGGGTGAAAGAATCAATGCAGTTAAAATACTCTTCCTTTGATGCAAAGGCAGGAGTGAAGCCGTCGATTATCTCCTTTGCGCGCTTTGCGTTATCGGAAAGGAGAAGAGAGAGCATTTCAAGCTGCCACTTTGCAGAAGCAACGCACGCGAGCTCAGGGTTTGCAATTTTATAATCCGAGCCGTGGCTTGTGCCTGTTGCGCCCGGCGCATACGGATGGATTGCCGGCATCACGCAGGAAAGGTCGCCCATATCCGTACAGCCTGTGCCGATGGCATCGCTATATTCATACGGAATATCAGGGATTTTTGCCGCTGCATCGCGTGCAAGGTCAATCATCGCAGGTGCGTTTGTAAGCGGAGCGTAGCCCGGAGTGTCCTGAATATCTACATTTGCGCCGAGGCTGAGTGCCGCACCGCAAAGTGCGCGGTTTACTTTTCTGTTTGCATCGTGGATTGCCTCAAAGGTGTTGCCTCGGATATAGCTTTCAAGCACAACCTTATCGGGGATAGCATTTACTGCATTTCCGCCGCTTGTTATAATGGGATGGACGCGGATTCTGTCTGCTTCCTTGAAGGTTTCACGGATAGAATTGATTGCCGAAAGACCGAGGTTTGCGGCGTACAGCGCGTTTACACCGTTCCACGGCGCGCCGCCTGCGTGTGCGGAAACGCCCTTGTAGATAATACGTTTGGACATACAGCCGATTGCGCCGCGGCGTGCAGCGAAGCTGTCGCCCGAGGTTGAGTGGACCATAAGCGCAATGTCAACGCCGTCAAAATATCCGCGGTAGAGAAATTCCGTCTTGCCGCCAAAGTAGCGGATGATGCCTTTTGCGGCAAGCTCCTTGCGGTATTCTATTTCGATAAGCTCCTCGGCGGGGACTGCGCAGAGACGTATGCGTCCGCAGAGACCGTCAAGCGCACCGGGGTCTTTTAATGCTGCGGCAATACCGAGAAGCGCGGCACACTGCGCGCTGTGACCGCAGCAGTGAACGGCACCTGTTTCCGGGTCTGAATCGGGATGGTCTGCACAGATGAGAGAGTCAAGCTCACCAAGGATAAGAACCTCGGGCCCTTCTTTGCCGGTGTCAAGCACGGTATAAAAACCCGGAATATTTTCTGCGCGGAAAAGCTCATATCCAAGCTTTTCAAACGCATCCTCCATGTATTTTGATGTTTTTGTCTCGCGGTATCCGGTTTCGGGGTTTGCCCAGATATAATCCGCGGCATCAAGGATGAGTTTACGGTATTTATCTACAGCGGTCTGATATGAAAATGACATTGTTCACGTCTCCTTAATCTTTTTTACAGTATAACACAATATTTCTCACGAAGCAATGGAGAAAATCCGCAAAAATTATGAAAAAATCGTGATCCTCCGAAACCGGAAGACCACGATTTTAAATTAATCTTCTTTTTTAGCTTCTGCTTCGCGCTTTGCAAGGTCGTTGTAAGCATCCTTACGTGAGAAGTTTGTTCTGCCCTTGTCGTCGATGCCCATGAACTTAACCCATGTCATATCGCCGACGTTGAGAACATCCTCAACCTTTTCCACACGGCGGTTCTCAAGCTTTGAGATGTGAACCATACCGTCCTTACCCGGAGCGATTTCAACGAATGCACCAATCGGAATAACGCGGACAACCTTACCGTAGTAAAGCTCACCGACAACGGGATCGAGAACGATTGTCTCAATAACCTTCTTTGCATTCTTGCAGGCTTCAATGTCAATTGCGGAGATGTAAACGTTTCCATCATCCTCAATGTCAATCTTTGCGCCTGTGTCTGCAACAATCTTCTGGATAACGCTGCCGCCCTTACCGATAACATCGCGGATTTTCTCCGGATCAATCGTCATATGCATCATCTTCGGAGCATACTTTGAAAGCTCGTTTCTCGGCTCTGCGATGCACGGGAGCATAATCTCATCAAGGATGCGGTATCTTGCATCACGGGTGATGGTGAGTGCGCTCTTGATGATTTCCGGTGTAAGACCGTCAATCTTGAGGTCCATCTGGATGGCTGTGATACCGGCTTTAGTACCTGCAACCTTGAAGTCCATATCGCCGTAGAAGTCTTCTACGCCCTGAATGTCAATAAACGTGAGCCACTTATCCTCGTCGGTAACAAGACCGCAGGAGATACCTGCAACCGGAGCCTTAATCGGAACACCTGCGTCCATAAGGGCGAGGGTGGAACCGCAGATAGAGCCCTGAGAGGTGGAACCGTTGGAGCTTAATACCTCGGAAACGAGGCGGATGCTGTACGGGAACTCTTCCTCGCTCGGGATAACCGGCTCGAGAGCACGCTCTGCAAGAGCACCGTGACCGATTTCACGTCTGCCCGGACCGCGGCTCGGACGAGCCTCACCGACGGAGTATGACGGGAAGTTGTAGTGGTGGATATATCTCTTGAATTCTTCTTCGTAAATAGTGTCAAGCTTCTGCTGGTCAGCAATTGTGCCGAGCGTTGCAACGGTGAGAACCTGTGTCTGACCGCGGGTGAACATACCGCTGCCGTGTGTACGCGGGAGAACACCAACCTCTGCTGCAAGCGGACGAATCTCGTCAAGAGCACGGCCGTCAACACGCTTGCCCTCAAGGAGCCACTGACGGACGACTATCTTCTGGAGCTTATAAATGCATTCGCCGAGATAGGTCTCGATTTCCGGATACTTTTCTGAATATTCTGCGATAAGCTCGTCGGAAAGAACCTTGAAGCGCTTGTCGCGGATTGTTTTGTCGTCTGTATCCATACCTGTGCGGACGCGGTCGAGAATGTTTGCCTTGAGCTCTTCAAAGAGGTCGTTATCAAACGGAACCTGCTCATATTCAAACTTCGGAAGACCGATTTCAGCCTGAATGCCGCGGATAAAGGCAACAATCTTCTTGATTTCCTCGTGTGCAAGCATGATTGCGTCGAACATAACATCGTCAGCAATCTGATCTGCACCGGCTTCAATCATAACAACTTTCTCTGCAGAACCTGCAACGGTGAGGTTGAGGCTTGATTTTTCTCTCTGTGCGCTTGTCGGGTTTACAACAAACTGATTGTCAACATAGCCGATGGAAACGCCGGCAATAGGACCGTTCCACGGAATATCGGAAATAGAGAGAGCAATGGAAGTACCGACCATACCCGCGATTTCCGGTGCGCAGTCGTTATCTACTGAAAGGACTGTGATGGAAACAGCAACGTCGTTGCGGAGATCCTTCGGGAAAAGCGGACGGATCGGACGGTCAATAAGGCGGGAAGTGAGGATAGCGCGCTCGCTCGGGCGGCCCTCACGGCGCATAAAGCTTCCCGGAATGCGGCCTACAGCGTAAAGGCGCTCTTCAAAGTCAACTGCAAGCGGGAAAAAGTCAATCCCTGCGCGCGGCTTCTCGGAAGCCGTTGCAGTAACCAGAACTGCCGTTTCACCGTAGCGGACAAGGCAGGAACCGTTTGCAAGACCTGCCATCTTGCCGGTCTCGATAACGAGCTTTCTGCCGGCAAAATCGGTTTCAAATACTCTGTTTTTAGAAAAAACCATTTCTTTCATTTTCATTTCGCTCCTTTTTATAATTTTTTCGGAGCTTTCCCGAAGTGGGTTTAGCACTTGGAGCGGGTGTCAAAGCGTTTTAACAAACACTCCAATTGCTAAAAACCATTGTGCGGGAAAGCTTCGTGATTTGGGATAATGCTTTAAATCCCCCGGACGGAGCCCCGTCCGGGGGACAACTTCGAACTTACTTACGGAGTCCGAGCTTTGCGACGATTGCGCGATAACGCTCAATGTCTTTCTTCTGGAGATAGTTGAGCAAGCTGCGGCGCTTACCGACCATCTTGAGAAGGCCGCGGCGGGAATGGTTATCCTTGTGGTGTACCTTAAGATGCTCTGTGAGCTCAGAGATACGCTGTGTAAGGATAGCGATCTGTACCTCCGGTGAACCTGTGTCGGTGTCGTGGAGGCGGTTATTCGTGATAACCTCAGTCTTTTTCTCTTTGAGAATCATTTTGCTTTCACCTTTCTTTAATTTATTTGCCACGGTCGAAGTATCCGGCGGGTGAACTCCCCGCATAAAGCGGGCGTATTTTCCCGAAAACTGCGACGCGGGCATAATGTTTTTGTGCATAGCCGAAACTACGGCACATTAACATGCTATAATATTCTACCACACATTTTTCGAAATGTAAATAGTTAATTTCATTTTTTCCGGATTTCAGAAAATTATTTTACTTTTAACTCTATCCGACAAGTATATAGTGTATTGTATAAAATTGCAAATAAATCCCTCAGCAGTTGACATGTGTAATATTTTCATATATTATATATTAATAATTTAAAGAAAAGTCGGAGGAGAATATATGTGTAATATAGCAGGTTATGCGGGAGAACGCGCCGCAGCGCCGATTCTGCTTGAAATGCTTCGGGCTCAGGAGGGCTTTGATGCCGGCTACTACAGCGGTATTGCAACTATCCATGAGGGAAAGATATACCATGCAAAGCTTGTCGGATGCGCGCAGAATCTAATTGACAACACGGATGCGGCATCGCTTCCCGGAAATGTGGGAATTATACACGGGCGCTCCGGCCCGATTATCGGCGATGAGCGTTGGGCGCATCCTTTTATCGGCAAAAACCGTACCGGTGAGGCGGAAATTGCATATGTTGCAAACGGTGTCGGCGGCTTTGCAAATTGCAGACGCGGTGAATACGGGCGCCTTGCAGACTCGCTTATGGCGGAAGGATATGACATTTCATCGCGTCAGCTTTGCGAGAAGGATGTGTATTACAAGCTCTCTGACGGAACAACTGCACACGTCAGTGATGTTATGTGTCAGCTTATTTTAAAGTACAAGGACAGCGGGCGAGACACAGTAAATGCAATGTCGGATGCTTTTTGTGAAATGCCATCGGAAATCGTAGGTATTCTTCTTGATATGTCCGAGCCTGACAAAATCTTTTATTCAAGAATAAATCGGCCGATGGTTGCAGGCTTTTCTTCCCACGGTGCATATCTTTCCACATCGGCAATTGCTTTTCCGGATGATGCGGGCGAGCCGCAGCTTCTTCCTGCATTATCTTCCGGTTATGTGTGTGCAGACGGCGTTTATTCATCTCCGTATAAGAATCCGCCATGCACGGTTGCACCAATAGATGCAGCTGTGCGGAAAGAAGCCTATGACGCAATATGCAAAGAGCTCTGTTCAGGCGGGAGAGAGCTGTGGTGTCCGATAAGGCAGGATAATTTGGGGGCACCGCTGAATAAGCTGTTCGGGAATGCTGATTGCAGTCAGGCAACCGCCCTTTTGTATGATATTCTCTACTCTTTGCATAAAGAAGGCAGATTGAAAATAGAGGAAAAGGTATACGAAACTGAGAAGCCGGGAGCTTCGGCAAGGCGGTTTATTCTCGGCCTCAGATAATGAAGACAACTGAGCGGAGCCGTTTGCCGGCGGTTTGAAGAGTTCTTTCTGTTTCTTGCTTTCCTGCGCGGAATGTTGTATTATATAACATATAGAATAAAAGAACGGAAAGAAAAAGTATGAAAAACATTATTGAGATTGAAGATTTTAATGCACCGGAGCTTGATGTGTATGCACGTCTTACGGAGGCACAGCTTCTCAACCGTGAAGAACCAAAGAAGGGGCAGTTTATTGCAGAAAGCCCCAAGGTTATCGAACGCGCACTTGATGCAGGGTGTGTTCCCCTTTCTTTTTTGTGTGAGAAAAATCACATAAACGGAGAAGCAAAGGACGTTATTGCACGTTGCGGGGATATTCCGGTTTACACGGCAGAATTTGATGTTCTTACACAGCTTACGGGATATAAGCTTACGCGCGGAATGCTTTGCGCAATGCTTCGTCCGAAACTTCCGTCGGTTGCCGATGTATGCCATGATGCGGCACGGATTGTTGTGCTTGAAGAGGTAATGAATCCAACGAATGTCGGTGCGATTTTCAGAAGCGCTGCGGCACTCGGAATGGATGCGGTTCTTCTCACACCGGGATGCTCAAACCCGCTTTACCGTCGCTCGGCGCGCGTGAGCATGGGAACAGTGTTTCAAATCCCGTGGACATTTTTCTCTGCGGACGAGCCGTGGCAGGAAACGCTTCGGGGTTATGGCTTTGCGACTGCGGCGATGGCGCTATGCGATGATTCGCGAAATATAGATGATGAAGAGCTTCTCGGAGAAAAAAAGCTTGCAATTGTTCTCGGCACAGAAGGAGACGGACTTAAAGAGAAAACAATTGCAGGGTGCGACTATACGGTAAAAATACCTATGGCGCACGGCGTGGATTCGCTGAATGTTGCGGCGGCAAGTGCCGTTGCGTTCTGGCAGGTGGGAAATAACAGACGTTGAAGACGCTGCCGCAATGGCAGAAATCTGGCAGAAATTTGGCAGAAATTTGGCAACTCAAAAAATAAAAAGTGTGGTATGATTATCACAGCCTGAAGAGTGTACACCCTTTCGGTGTGCACTTTTTTTGCATGGAGAGGAGGTGAGAGCATGGCACATGCAAAAAATACAATAAGAGGGGAGCTTGCAAAAATCGTGCGCAAAAAGGTTGAGCCGTCATACCTTGAAAAGCTCGGAGTTCCGGTCGAAGTAAAAAAATCTCCGAGTGTTTTGCAGGCTATTGCCCTCGCACAGGTGAAAAAAGGTCTTGAAGGAGATCTTAAAGCGGCAGAATTCATTGAAAAGCTTCTTTGCGATAACGGGGGTGTGCAGAGCAAAACGGAAAAGGAATTTGATGTCGTTGTAAAAGTGCTCGATGACCCGGATGGAAATTAGCATAACTCCGCGTCAGAGGGATTTTATCTATGCAAAATCAGGCGAGGTGCTTTTCGGAGGTGCCGCGGGGGGAGGAAAGTCATACGGGCAGCTTGTTGATGCATTGCTTTTTGCACTGCGATATCCGAAGTCAAAGCAGCTTATTCTGCGCCGCACGCTGCCGGAGCTTGAAAAATCGCTTGTGAGAACAGCTCTTGAGATTTATCCGCGTGAGCTTTTTACTTATAAAGCATCGCGTCACGAGGGAGTATTTGCAAACGGCTCGGTGATAGACTTCGGCTACTGCGATTCTGAAAATGACGTATACCGCTATCAGTCGGCGGAATATGACATTATCCGTTTTGACGAGTTGACGCATTTCACGGAAAGAATGTATGTGTATCTCCTTTCCCGCGTTCGCGGAGCAAATACATATCCAAAGCAGGTGAAATGCTCAACGAATCCCGGCGGGATAGGTCACACATGGGTGAAAGCACGCTTTATAGATACGGGAGCACCGAATGAAGAACACCTTGGAAGAATTTTTATTCCTTCCCGTGTTTCGGACAATACGTTTTTGATGAAAGCAGATCCGGAATACGTAAAGCGACTTGAAAAGCTTTCAAAAAAAGACAGGGAGGCTTTGCTTTACGGAAACTGGGACATCTTTGACGGGCAGTATTTTACGGAGTGGAACCGGGAAATCCATGTTATTTCTCCGTTCGAAATCCCAACGCACTGGCGAAGATATTTTGTAATGGACTATGGTCTTGATATGCTTGCGGGATATTGGATTGCGATGGATACGTGGGGGCGGGCGTATGTATATCGTGAGATATACGAGAGCGGACTTATCATATCCGAGGCGGCAAGAAAAATTCGCGAAGCGACAGATGAGAAAATCCACAGCTATATCGCACCGCCGGATTTGTGGAACAGACGTCAGGATACGGGGAAGAGCGCGGCGCAGATATTTGCGGAAAACGGAGTGCCGGTAACGGCGGCAAGAAACGAGCGTGTGCAGGGATGGTATAATCTGAAAGAATGGCTTTCGCCATTCCGTGATGAAACGGGAAAGGCGAGTGCATATCTCCGCATTTTTTCAAATTGCACAAACTTAATACGAACTTTGCCGGCAGTATCGGTTGATGCAAAAAATCCGAATGACGTGGCAAACACTCCACACGAGCTTACGCATGCACCGGACGCGATACGGTATTTTGTTGCGGGAAGACCGGTTCCTGCAGTTATTTCACGGGTTGATGACGGCGGAAAACCCGAATTCGACAAACAGATTGACAATCTGCTTGAATTTTCTTAAAGGGGGTTAAATTATGGCGAAAGCCTCAAAGCATACTGTGTCAGCGAACACGGTATACACAAAAAAATACGGAAGCTTCCGCGGGGTGGATTTTTCACACGATGCATCGATGGTGGATGATGCCCACTCTCCGGAGGCAAAAAACCTTATATCCGATACATCCGGTTTTCCGGAGAAGCGGCTCGGCTGGAGAAGCGTGGAGGACTTCGGAGCGCGGATAAACGGGATATACAGCTTTGGAGCGGAAGAGGCGAGCTGCATGATAATTCATGCGGGAACGTCCGTTTACAAGCTGGAGGACGGAGAAAAGACAACACTTATCAGCGGGATAGCGAACCGCCCGTCACAAGGGAAATATTTTAAAGGCAAGCTTTGCATACTCACGGGAGAGGAATATCTCGTGTTTGACGGAGAGACGTGCGTGCGCGCAAGTGACTTTGAGGAT
>JAFQVE010000307.1 GCA_017408185.1 Oscillospiraceae bacterium
AAAAAGAAAATCCTCGGCGGAAATATGAGAAAAATCGCTGATAAATGCTTTAAAAGTGACTTTAACCATATGTAAACTTGTATGAGGAGCATTGCTTTATGTATTTTTTGAATGCTTGCTCATAAAGGGGATTTATAAAACTAATTAATTTACAAAGAGTATAGAAATTCGCATTTGATTTATAGAAGTCAGAAAGGAGTTTTCTTATGAGTACATGCAACGGATTTTGCTTCGGTGTTTCCAAAGAAATTATAACGCCGAGTATACCGAGTACAATGATTGGCTTTGCAAGCATGTTCGGCGTTGAATTTACGGACATTCATGATGACCTTTATGTTCGAACTCTCGTTTTGCGCGATGATTGTGAAACTGTTGTTCTTCTGAGCTTTGATCTGCTGTTTCACGATGATGACCTTCCAAAAGCTCTGAGAGCATATGTAAAGGAAAAATACAACATTCCGGAGAGCAATCTTCACGTAAGCTATACGCATACACACTTCGGACCGGCTGTCAAGGGCTATGATTTCACGTGGTACACAGAGGAGTATGAAGAATTTCTCTTATCACGCGCAAAATCAAGCATTGACCGTGCGCTTCTTACAATGAAAAAAGGAGTTCTCAAATATTCATCTGTTTGCGGTGAATGGAACATCAGCCGCCGCCTCCTCTATAACGGATTTATGGATTTCAAGCCAAATCCTGACAACGAATGTGATAAAAACCTTTATCTGCTAAAGCTTGAGGATGAAAACGGGCAGATGCGGGCACTTGCGATGAATTTTGCATGCCATCCATCAAATGTCAGCAACTGTAGCGTGCTTTCCGCGGAGTATCCTGGAAGGCTGTGCCAGCGTATTGAAAGCGAGTTCTACGGGTGTACCGCACTTTTCTTTCAAGGGTTCGGCTCTGATGCAAAGCTTAAAATAGGCGCACGTGAAACGTTGAGGTTCCATGGTATCAGCTATGATGATTGCGATGAGGTTGCGCTTTCTATGGTTCAAAGGATAAAAACATCGCTGATAAACGGCGATTGGCAGACTTTGCCCGTAAAGCTCGGTTCGGATGTGTTTAAGGTAGAGCTTCCGCTTGATGTTTATCCGATTGAGCATTATAAGAAAGCAAAGGTAAAGCATGCAGACAGCCCTGATGCACATTTTATGCCGGTTCCGGGACGCCTTGATACAATAATGGAAAACGTCAGACAATTCCATTGGGCAAGAGCTGATTATGTTATTGATAAATATGATGAACTGCCGGATGCGTTGCCGCTCAACTGCGGAGTCATCAGGCTCAATCCGGATTTCTACATATTCTCAATGGGCGGAGAACCCGGATGCAATATAGCCACTGTTCTGCGTGAGGCATTTCCCGATAAAAAGCTTATCTGCTTTGGATACAACGATGCTATAGCATATGTTCCGAGCGATAAGATGATCGGCGAAGGCGGCTATGAAGCAGGTGAACGTTCCATTGACGAATACCGTTTAAAGGGTGCGATTTTACCCGGCGTTGATGAAATATATAAGAAAGGTTATTCTGATGCAATAAACCGCATCGAAAACAAATAAAATTACAGAAAGGAAAATCACTATGAAAAAGAAATTGATGTCACTGGTTCTCGCAGCAATTATGATTCTTTCACTCCTGTAGCAAACACAGAAACAGGGAAAGCGGCGCTTTCAAAGTTTGATGAATTTCGTCAGGGACTTGCTGAGGTTGGTTCTGAAAGACTTCTCGGTGCATATGAGTCAGCATATAATCGTGTAAAACAGTAAGATATCCGTCAAAAATCGCTGATTTTTGACGGATTGGCCAACTGAAAAATAAAAATAAGTAAACTGAGAGGCAGGCTTTGGAAATTAAATTCTCAAAACCCGCTTCTTTTTTGTTTGAAAGTCGCAGAACTTGTTCTGCTAAAAACGGCGTAATGCCGTTTTCTACGACATTGATTATAAGAACAGTATTGACATTTCTGTTTTTTTTAGTATACAATATTCACAGAAACAAAGAAACCAAGAAATAAAATTATTTGGATAAAACCGGTATATTTGCATATGATGATAAGGAGGGGGAATTATGTCCGGTACAATTGCAATGAAAGGTAAAAGTATTATGGATAGAAAGATTGTCAGTATTTCTTCAAAAAGACAAATTACAATACCACAAAAGTTCTTTACCACACTTGGGTTTACAGACGAGGCTGAGTGTATGGTGCGCGGCAATGAACTTGTGATTCGTCCTGCAAGAATCAGTGCGGGCGGTGAATTTGCAGAATATATTCTTGCAGAATTAATTGCAGAAGGTTTATCAGGTAATGAATTATTAACGAAATTTAAGGAAAAACAGGCAAAAATCAGACCTGCCGTTGAAGCAATGATTAAAGAGGCTGAAGAAGTTGCTGCCGGTGGTGGTGAATATTCTACTTATGATGATATTTTTGGTGCGGAGGAGAATGTATGCCGGAAGTGAGATTTCTTCCTCCTGCTACAAGATATTTAAAAAAGCTAAAAGATAACAAACTAAAGCGACTGTATCAGGAGGCTATTGACAGAATAAGAGAAGACCACACCGTTGGTGAGGCAAAACAAGGAGATCTTTCCGGAATATATTGTTACGATATTTTTTATAACAAAACGAATTATGAATTGGCATACAGGGTTGAGTATGTCAATGATAAAATGATTGTCGTAATCATGGCCGGTACTCGTGAGAATTTTTACGAGGAACTGAAAAGTGAAAGGCTGAAATAACGCTTTTTAACTTGTTTAAGGCATGCAGAAGGTTCCCGTACTCTCGTTTGTGAGGGTATGGGAACCTTTTCTCGATTATAATCGTACATATTACAAGAAAAGTTCTCGGAGTAAGACGAAATATATGAACAAAATTGCAAATCATATCTTGTGGAAAGATTGACATTGGGTATCAAAATATGGTAAAATAATTCTATATTGATTAAATGGTAAATCTTGGCGCAGATTTTGCGTGTGGAGGTTTTATATTGAGTACTAAAGTTGCAAGAAAAGAATACGATAACGAAAGTATATCCTCGCTCAAAGGCGCGGACAGAGTGCGGAAACGTCCGTCGGTTATTTTCGGCTCGGACGGCCTTGATGCGTGCGAGCATTCTGCATTTGAAATCATTTCAAACTCTATTGACGAGGCGCGCGAAGGGCACGGCGATACGATTGTTGTCACCCTTTATGAGGATCATTCGATAGAGGTTGAAGACTTTGGACGCGGTTGCCCTGTTGACTATAACGCGGCAGAGGGACGCTATAACTGGGAGCTTGTTTTCTGCGAGCTGTATGCCGGTGGTAAGTATAAGAACAATGAGGGCTCAAACTATGAGTATTCCCTCGGCCTTAACGGTCTTGGTGCTTGCGCTACGCAGTATACTGCGGAATATATGGACGTTACGGTGCGCCGTGACGGAAATAAATATTCGCTTCATTTTGAAAAGGGTGAGAACATCGGTGGGCTGACAACCGAGCCGACGGACAGGAAAAAGACCGGCTCGTGCATCCGTTGGAAGCCGGACCTTGAGGTTTTTACGGATGTAAACATTCCTGCGGAGTTTTTTCTTGATACGTTAAAGCGTCAGGCAGTCGTAAACGCCGGCATAACCTTTAAATTCCGTGAACAGGTTGGTGGAAGCTTCCGCACGACGGAGTTTAAGTATGAAAACGGAATCGTGGATTATGTTGAAGAGCTTGCAGGGGAAACTCCGCCGCTTACAAAGCCGCGCTTCTGGACGTGCGAGAGAAAGGGACGCGACCGTGACGACAGACCGGAATACAAGGTCAAGATTTCCGCGGCATTTTGTTTTACGAATACTGCGCCGAAGGTGGAGTATTACCACAACTCTTCGTGGCTTGAATACGGCGGTGCACCGGATAAGGCGGTTCGCAATGCCTTTGTTTATGCTATAGATAATTTTGCAAAGCAGAACAACAAATATCAGAAAAATGAAAGCAAAATAGGCTTTGTTGATGTGTTTGATTGCCTGCTTCTCGTTTCAAATAACTTCTCTACAATTGCGTCATACGAAAACCAGACGAAGAAGGCAGTTACGAATAAATTTATTCAGGACGCGATGACTGAGTTTTTGCGCGCACAGCTTGAGATATACTTTATCGAGAACAAGGACGAGGCAATGCGCATCTGCGATCAGGTTCTTATAAACAAGCGAAGCCGTGAGAGCGCGGAAAAGGAACGCCTTAATATCAAGAAAAAGCTTACCGGCAATCTTGATATGACGAACAGAATACAGAAGTTTATCGACTGCCGGACAAAGGACCGTGAACGGCGAGAATTGTATATCGTTGAGGGTGATTCTGCGGCGGGTGCATGTAAGCAGGGGAGAAGCGCGGAATTTCAGGCGATTATGCCGGTTCGCGGAAAAATTCTTAACTGCTTAAAGGCAGACCTCGGTAAGATTTTCAACAGCGATATAATAGTTGATCTCATAAAAATTCTCGGCTGCGGGGTTGAGGTGCAGAGCAAGAAGAATAAAGATCTTTCAAGCTTTGACCTTGGCGGACTTCGCTGGAAGCGCGTTATTATATGTACCGATGCCGATGTTGACGGATTCCAGATTCGCACGCTTATTCTTACGATGATTTACCGCCTTATGCCTACGCTTATAAAGGCAGGGTATGTTTATATCGCAGAATCTCCGCTTTATGAAATCAATTGCGGAAGTGACACGTATTTTGCGTATTCCGACAGCGAGAAGAATGATATTTTAACAAAAATCGGAGATAAAAAGTACACAATCCAGCGAAGCAAGGGTCTTGGTGAAAATGAGCCGGATATGATGTGGGAAACCACGATGAACCCGGAGTCGCGCCGCCTTATAAAGGTTGTGCCGGATATGGCAGAGGCAGCTGTTGCTGAGATGTTTGACCTTCTTTTGGGAGATAATCTTGCTGACCGCAAGCAGTTTATTGCAGAGAACGGCTGGAAGTATCTCGACGAAGCGGATGTGTCGTAAAGGAGGGGAATGAGAATGGCAAGAAAAAAGAAAACGGAAGAAAAAGAACGCAAGGTTTTCGGGCTCAGTGCCGAGGTTGTTGAGCAGCAGATAACCGAAACTCTTGAGAAAAACTATATGCCGTATGCTATGTCCGTTATCATTTCCCGTGCGATTCCGGAAATAGACGGCTTCAAGCCTTCGCACAGAAAGCTGCTTTACACTATGTACAGCATGGGGCTACTTAGCGGTGCGAGAACAAAATCTGCAAATGTTGTAGGTCAGACGATGAAGCTAAACCCGCACGGCGATGCGGCAATATATGAAACAATGGTGCGCCTTACACGCGGAAATGAAGCGCTGAATCTGCCGTTTGTCGATTCAAAGGGTAACTTCGGTAAGGTTTATTCCCGCGATACGGCATATGCGGCATCGCGTTACACCGAGGTAAAGCTCTCTCCTATCTGTGCGGAGCTTTTCCGTGATATCCGCGATACGGTCGATTTCGTTCCGAACTATGACAACACGCTTGAAGAGCCGATGCTTTTGCCTACCGAGTTTCCGAACATCTTAGTTTCGGCAAACACGGGTATTGCCGTTGGTATGGCATCAAATATATGCGGATTTAATCTTTCGGAGGTTTGCCGCACAACGATAGAGCTTATACGCAATCCCGAGCATGACCTGTTATCCACTCTTCTTGCACCGGATTTCCCGACGGGGGCGGAGATTGTGTATGAAAAAGAAGAAATGGACAATATCTACAGAACGGGACGAGGCTCATTCAAGCTTCGCGCCCGCTGGAGGTATGACAAGCCGAATAACCTTATAGAGGTTTTTGAAATTCCGTATACCACGACGGTTGAAGCAATAAGGGATAAGATTGTTGATCTTGCAAAGGCAGGGAAGCTTCGTGAGGTATCCGATGTCCGTGATGAGTCGGATAAGGAAGGACTTAAGCTTGCAATAGAGCTAAAGCGCGGAACAGACCCGGATAAGCTTATGCAAAAGCTCTTCAAGCTTACACCGCTTATGGATTCTTACGCATGCAACTTCAACGTTCTTATCGGCGGAAATCCGATGGTGCTTGGTGTTCGCGAGCTTTTAAACGAATGGACGGCGTGGAGAACGGAGTGTGTAAAGCGGCGCATCTTTGCAGAGCTTAAGCGCAAGAAAGATAAGCTTCACAAATTAAAAGGTCTTAAAAAGATTCTTCTTGATATAGACCGCGCTATTGCCATAATCCGCGAGACGGAGGAGGAAAGCGAAGTTGTTCCGAACCTTATGATAGGCTTTGGGATAGACGAAATTCAGGCGGAGTTTGTTGCTGAAATTAAGCTTCGCAATATAAACAAGGAATACATCTTAAAGCGCGTGGCAGAGACGAGCGAGCTGGCAGAGGAGATTGAAGACCTTGAAGATATCCTTGCAAGCAAGACTCGAATCAAGAACGTTATTATAAAAGGGCTTGAAGAGATTATCAAAAAGTACGACACTCCGAGAAAAACTCAGATTGTCTACGGCAGTGAGGTTGAGGAATACAACGAAGAAGATACAACTCCCGATTATCCGGTTCACGTTTTCCTTTCGCGTGAGGGTTACTTTAAAAAGATAACTCCGCTGTCTCTCCGTATGGGCGGTGAACAGAAATACAAGGAAAACGACGGTCTGCGTGATACGTTTGAGATGACAAACCGCGGTGAGCTTCTGTTCTTTACCGACAAGTGCCAGGTATACAAGGTTCATGTTGCGGATTTTGCAGACACAAAGGCGAGCGTGCTCGGGGACTATCTGCCGGCAAAGCTTGGTATGGACGAGGGAGAACAGGTTGTTTATATGTGTGACCCAGGCGACTATAAGAGCCATCTTGTTTTTGTTTTTGAAAACGGAAAGGTTGCGCGTGTTGAGCTTTCATCCTACGAAACAAAGACGAACAGAAAGCGCCTTACCGGTGCGTATTCCGATAAGAGCCCGCTTGTTGCGGTGTTCAAAATTTCCGAGGATGAACAGCTTGTTATGTACTCCACCGAAAACCGTGCGCTTATCTTCCATACGGCGCTTCTCACGCCGAAGACTTCGCGCAACACTCAGGGCGTTGCGGTGATGAAGCTTAAGCCTAAGTATAAGGTGAAGCTTGCGTGCCGTGAGGGCGCATCCAGCATAAAGGATGCATCGCGCTACAGAGTGCGCACGCTTCCGGCGGCAGGTGCAAGGCTTACAGATGATGAACGACTTGATGAGCAGATAAGTTTGTTCTGAAAAGCTATTTACAATTAACAATTTCGGGTGTATAATATAAAAAAACAGAAAAGAGGTATATGACAATGGCACCGAAAAGAATATTTTTTGACAAAACAGAGATCGTATTTATGGTACCCGGACAGAAAAAGGTAGTTCGCAGAGAGCTTGCGGCAAAGGATATCGTCCGTATCCAGTTTGATGAGAGTGATTCTAAACTTCTCGGCCTTATTCCGCAGAAGAGTGAAACAATTACCGTTGTTTCCGGCAAGCTTGGCGCACCTATCGTTTATAAGAAGAATCAGAATAAAAAGTATTTTGACGAATATAAGTCAGGGCTTGCACGCTTTGCAAAGGAAAACAACGTAACCTTTACGGACAACACAAAGTAAGAGGATAAAAAGCCTATATGAAAAAATTTGATGTTATTGCGCTTGGCGAGTTGCTTATTGACTTTATAAACAACGGAAAAAGTGAGCAGGGAAACCTTACTTTTGAGGCAAGCCCCGGCGGCGCGCCGTGCAATGTGCTGTCAATCCTTGCAAAGCTCGGGAGAAAGACGGCGTTTATCGGAAAGGTCGGAGACGATATCTTCGGAAGAAGGCTTAAGAGTGAGCTTGCGGCGCTTTCGATAAACACAGAGTCTTTGCTTCTTGATAAGGATACGCGGACAACTCTTGCGTTCGTTGAAAACGATGAGACGGGAGACCGAAGCTTTTCTTTCTACCGTAATCCGGGGGCAGACATTATGCTCACACCGGATGAGGTGAGCGAGGACGCGATAAAGGCGGCGAGGATTTTCCATCTCGGAACGCTTTCCATGACGCATGAGCCGGTACTCAGTGCAACGAAAAAAGCGCTTTCCTGCGCGAAGGAAAACGGATGTATTATCTCGTTTGACCCGAACCTGCGTGAGATGCTCTGGGAGTCGCCGGAGGATGCGAAGGAAGCGTTTGATTACGGTATGAAATACTGTGATGTACTTAAAATATCCGACAACGAGCTTGTCTGGTTTACCGGTGAAGAGGATTACGGCAAGGGAATAGAGGTTCTTCAGAACAGATACAATATCCCGCTTATTCTCTTCTCAATGGGACGTGACGGCAGCCGCGCTTACTGCAACGGAAAATACGTTGAGGTTCCGGCGTTTGTGCAGAAGAATACTGTGGATACCACGGGCGCGGGCGATACGTTTATGGGTTCGTGTTTGCATTTCGTGCTGGAAAACGGCATTGAAAGCATGACGGAGGAAAAGCTTTCCGAAATGCTTCGTTTTGCTAATGCCGCGGCGTCGATTGTAACAACCCGCAAGGGCGCACTTCGCGCTATGCCGACGAAAGACGAAATACTGGCGCTGCAAAATGCATAATATATAACGAAATATATCCACCGGACGGGAAGGCTATCTTCCTGTACGGTGGGTTTGTTATTTTGGCTCCGAAATAAGTGTGCATTTTTTGTAAGAAAACAACAAACTTGATATTATGGCGGTATGAAATGTAAAATATGATAACACAATTAAAGCATTCCGCAATCGGTGTGGGATTTGTGCCCGCTGTTAATTTGTGCGCCGAGCAAAGAATTGATAAAATAATTATAAAATGGATTGATTAATGGAGATAAAAGTGGTACAATTACACTGAGGCAATACTTCATTAAGGAGAATGTTAAAGTGAAAATTATTATTGTCGGTTGCGGCAAGGTAGGAACTACTCTTGTTCGTGAGCTTGCTGCCGAAAATCACAGTATAGTAGTAATAGATACCGATGCTGAAAAGCTTGAAGAGATCGGCAATATGCTTGACGTTATGTGCGTTGAGGGGCAGGGAGAATCTGTTTCCGTGCTTCGCGATGCCGAGGTTGAAAGCTGTGACCTTCTCATCGCTATGACGAAGTCTGATGAGATTAACCTTTTAAGCTGTCTTCTTGCCAAAAAGCTCGGTGCAAAAAATACAATTGCGCGTGTACGCAATCCCATTTATGCAGACGGTATAAATCTTATAAAGGATGATCTGGGGCTTAGCCTTGCTATCAATCCAGAGCTTGCCGCTGCGAATGAAATTTCGCGTTTGCTTCGTTTTCCGACTGCTATTCAGGTGGAAACTTTTGCAAAGGGCAGAGTTGAAATAATGAAATACGCAATCCCGGAAGGCTCTATCCTTCATGAATTGCGTATTCATCAGCTACGTACAAATCTCAAAACCACCGTGTTTATCTGTGCGGTAGAGCGCGGAAACGAGGTTTTTGTTCCGACAGGTGATTTCATACTGCGTGCGGGAGATGTTATTTCGTTTGTTGCGCCGATCAAGGTTGCAAATGATTTCTTTTCAAAGGTTGGCGCGGTTGCATCGAGAATCAAAAATGTTGTCATTCTTGGTGGCGGAAGAATCACGTATTATCTCACTAAAAAACTTCTTGAGTCAGGAATCAAGGTGAAGATAATTGAAATAGATTTAAATCGGTGTGAGGAGCTTTCTGAGCTTCTTCCCGAAGCTATGATTATTCACGGTGACGGAACAAATAACCATCTTCTGCATGAGGAGCATATAGAAAATGCGGATGCGGTGCTTAGTCTTACGGGAGTTGACGAGCAGAATGTTCTTATGTCGATATACGCCTCGCAGCAGGTTCCGAATGCGAAGGTTATAACGAAAATCAAGCATTTTGATTTTGATGATGTTCTCAAAGGTATGCCGATAGGCAGTATTGTGTATCCGAAGCATATTACGGCAGACAGAATTTTGCAATATGTACGAGTTATGCAAAATTCGTGGGAGGCGGGGATGGAATCGCTTCACAGAATTGTTGATGACAGGGTTGAGGCGCTTGAGTTTCGTATCCGTCAGAATTCACTTATTCTCGATGTACCATTTGCTGACCTCGATATCAGGAAGGGGACTCTTGTTGCATGTATAACGCGCGACGGCAGGACGTTCACTCCGACCGGTAAGGACAGTATACAGATGGGAGATACGGTTATTGTGGTTACAACCCACAAGGGCATAAGCAGATTGGAACAGATACTTGAAGATGAAACGGTGTGAAGTAAATGAATGTTAAGTATGTATTGAAACTTAATGGTTGTATTTTATTGTTCGATGCTGTTGCGATGCTGCTTCCGGTGATGGTTGCTCTTTACTATCAAGAGAGCTCCGGTGTTGCGTTTGCGCCGGCTATATTGCTTGCGATTGGAATAGGCCTGCCGTTGTTTTTGCTGAAACCAAAAAAACGCGAGCTTTACGCAAGAGAAGCTCTCGTTACGGTTTCGGTTGCGTGGTTTGTTATGAGCCTTATAGGCGGGCTTCCGTTCTACTTTTCACATGAAATTCCGAGCTTTATAGACTGCTTTTTCGAAACGGCATCCGGATTTACAACAACCGGAGCAACCATTCTGACTGATGTTGAAGCACTCAGCAGGTGTATGTTGTTCTGGAGAAGCTTTACCCACTGGATTGGCGGTATGGGGGTGCTTGTTTTTGTTATGGCGATTGCGTCTCTTGCCGGAGGGAATAATATGCAGCTTATACGTGCGGAGTCTCCGGGACCTAAGGTTGAGAAAATTCTTCCCAAAGCCAATACAAATTCAAAGCTTCTTTACGGAATGTATATCGGGCTTACTTTTCTTCAGGTTGTGTTTCTCCTGTTCGGAGACATGCCGTTTTTTGATGCGGTTACCACTGCTTTCGGTACAGCGGGCACGGGAGGCTTCGGAATAAAAAACACGAGCATGGCAGAATACAGCACGTATATTCAAGCGGTTGTCACGGTATTTATGTTGCTTTTTTCAATAAACTTCAATATGTACTTCTTTATCATTGCAAAGCGCTTTTCTGCTGTGTGGAAGGATGAAGAGCTGAGACTGTTTTTTGGAATAGTGGCGGCTGCCGTAGTGTGTATAGTCATAAATAACCGCGGGATGTTTGACAGCGTGGGAAGTGCTGTGCACCATACTGCTTTTACAGTGGCTTCGATAATATCCACATCGGGATTTACAACTGTTGATTTTAACGCATGGCCGGAATTTTCCAAAACAATTCTGGTTGTGCTTATGTTTGTGGGCGCGTGCGCCGGCTCTACCGGCGGCGGAATAAAGGTTTCGCGTATTCTGATAATGCTGAAATCCCTTAAAAAGGAATTCACGGCACTGGTACATCCGAAAAGTATAAAGACGATTCATATGAACGGTAAGCGGATTGATGATGAAACAACAAGGCGCGCTACTTCTTTTATGATATGCTATATAGGAATTTTTGTTTTGTCGATGATTATTATCGCTTTTGACAATATGAGCCTTGAAACCAATCTTACGGCGGTTGCCGCAACGCTTAATAACGTTGGTCCGGGACTTTCGGCAGTGGGACCGACGGGGAATTACGCCGGATTTTCGCCGCTGTCAAAGCTTGTGCTTACGTTTGATATGATTTGCGGAAGACTTGAGCTGTTCCCGGTTATGATTCTGCTGCTTCCGCAGACGTGGAAAAAATACTGATTGAATTTTCAGAGGGACTAAAATGATTTCATATTTATTGCTATATAAGATTTTGCAGCTTTTTATAGTTCTTGTTTTGGGATTTCTTCTCGTTAAATTTAAGGTTATTCGCGAGAGCGACGGCACGGTGCTGTCTAAGATATCTCTATATATGCTTATGCCGGCGGCGATTATAAACTCGTTTGACGTGGAGCTGACGCCGGAGCTTACAAAGGGAATAGGGCTTGCGTATATTGTGGCGGTTGTTATCCACATTGTTCTGCTTGGCATAGATGCGATATACAAGCGTGCGGCACACGGAACGAGTGCCGAGCGGGCTTCCATTATGTATTCCAATGCCGCAAATCTGATTATTCCCATTGTATCATTTGTGTTAGGAGAGGAATGGGTTATATACAGCTGTGCGTTTATGTCTGGTCAGCTTGTTTTTATCTGGTCACACGGCATACGGATGTTTTCGGAGAATGAGAAGTTCAATATCAAAAAGATATTGCTTAACGTAAATATAATCGCAATTGCAGTCGGAGTTGTGTTTATGCTTTGCGGAATACGCCTTCCTGTGTTTGTGAAGGATATCACCTCATCGCTCGGCGGTATGCTCGGAAACGTGGGAATGCTCATTGCCGGAATACTTGCCGCGCAGGTTGATTTCAAGAAGATGATAAAAAATAAAAGACTGTATCTCGTGCTTGCCATGAGGATGATAGTCTGCCCGGCGGTGGTTCTTGTTATACTTAAAATTATCGGCAGCTTTGCGGGAATTGCAAATGCGGAAAACATACTTTTGGTGTCATTCCTCGCGGCAATGACGCCTGCTGCAGCAACGGTTATGCAGTTTGCGCAGCTTTCGGGGCGCGATGCCGACTTTGCAGTTGCCGTAAACATAGCAACAACGGTTGTGTGCATTGCAACGATGCCGGCTTTTGTTGCAATTTATTCGATGTAATACGAGGTTTTCTATGACTGAAAAAATAAAAATATATGATGTGAGGGCACATCAGGGCGACAGCGCTTTTCTGATTGATGACGGGAAATGCGCGATACTTTATGATTCCGGATTTGCGTTTACGGGGGATGCTGTTGCTCAGAACATAAAAAAGCTTCTCGGCGCGCGAGAGCTTGACTATATTTTTCTCACCCATTCGCATTACGACCACGCGCTGGGAAGCGTTTATGCGAAAAAGCTATGGAAGGATGCAAGGGTTGTTGCGGGAGAATATGCAACGAAGATTTTCGCAAAGCCCACGGCGCGTGCGGTTATGCGCGATCTTGACCGCAAGTTCGCAACGACGTGCGGTGTTCCGGAATATGAGGATCTGATTGACTCTCTTGCTGTTGACATTCCGGTAGCGGACGGCGATATAATAAAGGCGGGAAGCATGGAGTTTCGCGTGCTCAACCTGCCCGGGCATACGAAGTGTTCCGTCGGATATTACTGCGAGGAGCACAATCTTTTGCTCAGTTGTGAAAGTATCGGCGTGTATAACGGAAAAGATAATGTTGTTCCGTCTTATCTTGTGGGATATCAGATGGTGCTTGATTCTATCAGCCGGGTGGAAAAGCTGGGAGCAGAGCAGATTCTTGTTCCGCAT
>JAFQVE010000308.1 GCA_017408185.1 Oscillospiraceae bacterium
AATCATTAAGACCGACTGCTGTTGCGGATGCGATTGCGCCTTCTTTAGCGGTCTTTACCGTATCATACTTTGCCTGCTCTGCTGCAAGAGCTTCGTCCTCGGCTGTGGTAACCTTAGAAAGCTCAATCCCCGAGAGAAGGAAAAGTTGGTAATGATATAAATATTCTTTATTTGAAGAGATTACTTCACAAATTTCCGGATTTCCGCCTTTGGTCTTATCAAGGCTTTCAGCATCCGCCTTGAATATAATGTAATATTCTCCTGCTTCCGGCACCGTTATCGTTCCATATTCGGTTACTGACTCCATTTTACGGGAATCATATAAGCCGAGATACACAACAGGATATTCATTATTCCTGTATGCTTCGTTTTCGTTATTTCTTGATGCGTCCGTATCTTCGAGTGTTTCGGATGCCGTGTCGGTTGCTTTTGCAAAATAAACTTTGGTAACAGCTCCGCTCATCAGCTCATTCGCCGAGTTTAAAAAACTCTTAGATGCTGTATATGAAGATTTGAGATCTGCTGCGCTAATTTCGTTTTCTAACGATAAGTTGTATATTCCTGGTTGTTTGATCTTTATTCTGATGCCGTACTGTATTTTCCCCGCTTCATAATTTTCTTTTGCAGGGGTCTCGCTTGTAACAGATGAATCTATATTTCCTTCTTCTTTATACCAGCGTTTATACAAAAACTGAGAAACAAATGTGCCATTAACTAATGAAGGAGAGTTATCTATGCCTCCACCGAGTCTGCATGAAAGTTGATACTCATCCGTTCCCGTTGTTGTATCTAAAATCGGTGCATTGGCGTCTCCCTTTTTTAACCAACTGACTGTTGCAAGATTGTTATTATCTATTGACTTCTCAGAAGTCGTTGCTGTGAGAGAAAGATCATACTTGTGGTCACGTGCCGGAGCGCTTGCAGGTGTGAGTGTGAAGGTTTGCGGATACAACATCGTGAGGGGGTTTTTAACGTTAGCTTCAGTTGTGTGCCAGTAATCTTCAAGAGCGACCATATCGGTGTTGGCACCATTCATTACAAGAGTGATATAATATGTGCCTGCTTCAAGAGTTGTGTTGATAAGTCTTGTTGTTTTCTCTTCGACCGGGTCAGTCTGTTCATCTGCGCTATCCTCAAGATTAACTAAATTCGGTTGGACATCCGCAGTGCTGTATGCATCGAAAGAACCGAGACGAGAGGCAGAATCGAGTGAAAACACGAAGTTCTTATAGTCTGAATCCGAAGTCGCGCTGCTTATTTCTGTAGATTTTTTTGTCAAAAACACTTCTACTACCGGAGAATACCGCGACGGAACGAAGGTTATACTCGGTGTATATGTGCCGTCGGCAGAAACGTCGAGTTGATACGTAGCTGCCATCGTTATCGTTTTGCTGTCGGGGTTGAATGAGGGACGGGAAGTTGAATTCGGCAATTCGTATCCCAAAACTCTGTGTCCTTGCACGGCAGATGCATTAAAAGCAGAAGCTACACGTTTTGTCGGGCTTCCGAAATTATAAAGAACACTGTTGTCTGCTGCCGCTGCGAAAACGGGGAATAAGGAAATGCACATTGCGATTGCGAGAACGATTGATAATACTCTTTTCATTTGAATTTCCTCCTTAGATAAATTATAATTTTACAACGTCTTTTAACGGACGTGTTTTATACTTGCCATTGGTGAAATCCGGAATGTCAACAGAAGCACCGCCTTGCGCTATAGACTGCTCGGTGAGATAGGATATGCTCATCCACGCCGCAGCATCGTATACGTCTATCGGCATTTCTTTACCGTTTCGCAGGCAGTCACAAAAAACTTCAAATTCAAAGTAATCCATGCCGCCATGCCCTGCTTCTTCTATCTCAGTTGTGATGTTCT
>JAFQVE010000309.1 GCA_017408185.1 Oscillospiraceae bacterium
CTGCCGAGCTTGCAGCCCTCGGGGTGACACTCGTAAGCACGGCGCACGGGGTCATCCGATGGCGCTTTGACAGCATAATCCTGCATGGATATGCATTGCAGACCGATTTCAAAGCCAGAGAGAACAAGCTCCCCCGGCCATTCATCGCACACAAGTTTAGCGGATGGAATGTCGTTTCTGATATTGTATTCGGGGATGATGGACGGGAACGACGCAGTGGGCTGAAAATGCCCGCCCATCGCAACGGTGCGCTTGATTTTTTTCTCAATAAGCTCCTTTCCGGAGAGAGGAGATATCTCGTCCGGAGTGCTTTGCAACAGAAGTGCCGCAGAGGTAAAATGCCCGACAATAACCAAGGTGACGCTGTTGTCTTCAGCTTGTGCCAGAGCTCTGCGCAGAACAGTCAGCGTATCCTGAGCACCCTTGTCGGTGCCGTAAGTATTTTCCGGGTATTTATTCGGAAATTCGCGGCAGAGGTTAGCGTCGTAACGACCGGTCGGCTTTTCAACGCGATAATTGACACCAATCGGAACTTCTCTGCCGTGGTAGGTATTTATGGCATCAATGCAGCCTGCCTTGAAAGGGTTGCTGTAGCAGTGGGTGACGGCAAGCAACTGCGCTTCACCGAGATCGCAAAGGCGATGCAGCAGGGCAAGAGCGCCTGCGTCGTCGCAGTCTCCGCCGATGTCGGTATCAAATATGACGGATATTGGTTTCTTTTGTTCCATGAACAAGACCTCCCATAATGAGTTTGCCTGAGATTTTTCATTATTATATAAGAGAAACGGAAAAAAGACAATAAGAAAAGCAAATCTCGATGTAAATGATACGGTTTTCTGACAAAACAGCTTGATTTAGGTCTGTTAATAAATGAGACGGCAGACGCTTTTTGTATGTCTGCCGTTATTGATTGTTTCAGGATTTATTTTCTTGGTTAATCTCCGTTTTACCGTCAAGCCAGCTCCAATACCTATTGCCGTAATACCTGCTTTTGTTTTCGATTGGGCGGTATCTCAGCTTGTGCTCGGTTGTTGTCATTCCGTAAACCTCTTGAAATGCAGTGCAGAGACGCGATTTGTTGTGAAGTCCGACCTGCTTTGCAATTTCGCTGAGCGATTTTTCGGTAAATAAAATCAATCTCCTCGCATTATGCATTCTGACATAAAAGATGAAGCTTGAAACAGTGGTTCCGCATATCATCTCAAAATTCCGGATGAAAGCGGCCCGCGACATTGCAACAAGAGCTGCAAGCGTATCAATTGTCAGCTTTTCGCTGTAATGTGCAGCAATGTGCTTTACCGCCAATGTGACGGCATTTGCACGAGCTGAGAGATTTTCGCTTACGGAGATTTTCTCATTTCCTATGGATTCGCACATAAGCCTGAGCAGACATGCAAGAATCTCGGCAAGCTTTGCGATGTTCATATTTTCATTTAACAGAAATTCGCGTGACAGGCTTCTGACGATGGCCGTTGCCGTCTCGCGCTTTTTGTTTTTAAACCTTGTATATACAGGAATCCGATGACCTTCAAAATTGGCAAGGCTTCCGATATAAGAGAAGTAGGAATATCCGCGGTCTGTAAAGAAGCTATCGCAAAATGAAGCGGAAATAACAATCGGAGTGGGATCGGAATTAAGCGAATTCATGGTATGCGGAGTATACGGCGGAACAAAAACACACGCTCCGGACGAAAGCTCATAAGTAATTCCGTCAATTGTGAAGGTAACAGAGCCGGAGATAACATAAAAAAGATCGGCGTAATTATGCATATGCAGCGTGTCCTGCTCGCGTTGACAATCAGTCAGAACATTAATCGGAAGCTTTCCCCGTAACAGGTCTGAACAGCTGATTTGCGGAAATACCATAATTCAACACCTCATTTCTTCAAAACCATTTTACCATAAATTTATAATGCTTGCAAGTGGAAAATGATACGATTTTGTAACGATGTCGTTTGAATTGGGCTTCATATAGATGTACAATATAGGTGTAGACTCGATAAAGCCATAAAAGTAAAGATAAAAAGGAGGAGAGCAATATGTCGGAACTTGCGCTTTTCGGAGGTCCAAAGTCAATAACCTATGAAGGGACCGGAAAGAATGACGGTTCGGATTTATTCGCGTGGCCGATAGTAACAAAAGAAGATGCAGACGCTGTCCTTGATGTTCTGTACCGCGGTGGTATGAGCGACACAGATGTCACAAAGGAATTTGAAAAAGACTATCGCGAATGGACGGGATCAAAGTATGCGCTCGGAGTGAATAACGGTACTGCGGCACTTCATGCAGCAATGTTCGGTTGCGGTGTCGGGCGCGGCGATGAAGTTATCTGTTCA
>JAFQVE010000310.1 GCA_017408185.1 Oscillospiraceae bacterium
ATATGCAAAGGATGGCGAGGTGCTTTTGCGTGTTACCGGAAAGGCAAAAACAGAAGAAGAGGCAGATGCAATAACGCGCCCTGTTATAGAGAGAGTTGAAGAGATTTTAGGTGATGTTGTATACGGTGTTGATATTCCGTCTCTTCACGCTGCGGCATTTGAAATCCTCCGCGAGAAAAGGCTCACCCTTGCAACTGCAGAGTCGTGCACCGGTGGGCTGTGTGCAAAGCTTATTACCGATATTCCCGGCTCGTCCGAGGTGTTCTACGGTGGGGTGTGCGCATACACAAACGATATAAAGATGAAAGTTCTCGGAATAGAGAGCGAGCTTCTCGGCACATACGGTGCTGTTAGTGAGGAATGCGCGCGGGCACTGTCAGCCGCTGCGTGCGAAAAATTCGGAACGGATGCAGGCATTGGCGTTACAGGCTATGCAGATCCGAACTCCGGAGACGAAAAGAACCCGGGTGGAACAGTTTATGTTGCCGTAACCGTAAAGGGAGAGACGGTATGTTCAAAAATTTATCAGCCGCGCGGGAGAGAGCTTGCAAAGGAACGCGCTGCACAGGAAGCCTTCAATCTTCTGCGCCGTGCAGTGGAGGGGTTATAACTATGCCTAACATAGAAAAAACTTTAAGCCAAAAATATCATTTCAAAGGCAAAATAATGAACATCCGCGAGGATGAGGTAGAGCTTTGCGGGAGGAAAACAACCCGTGAGGTTTGTGAGCATTGCGATGGAGTGGCGGTACTTCCGGTTACTGATAACGGTGAAATAATTCTCGTTTCGCAGTACCGTTATCCGTTTGAACTTGAAATACTTGAAGCTCCTGCCGGCAAGGTGGACGGTGATGAGCCGCATTTTGACTGCGGAGTGCGTGAGCTTAGCGAGGAAACCGGATATACCGCGGACGAAATGAAATATCTCGGGTTTGTCTATCCGTCGCCGGGATGCATGACAGAAAGGATACATTTATATCTTGCAACAGGACTTCACGAGGGGGAGGCGCATCCGGACGAGGGAGAATTTTTGCAAATTAAAAAAATCAAGCTCACCGATGCGCTTTCAATGTGCGATGAGGGGAGAATAGACGATGCAAAGACCGCTGTGCTTATTTTGCGTGCAGCGAGACTGCTCGGATTATAATAAAAATCAGTCGTTTGGGAGGATAACGATATGGATAAGAAAATTCTTGTTGTCGAGGATGAAAAGGCAATTGCCGATATTCTTGACTTTAATTTGAAAAAGGAAGGCTACACCGTAGTTTGCGCATACGACGGTGAGGATGGGCTTTCCCATGCGCTGGAGGACAAACCAGACCTTATTCTTCTTGATGTTATGTTGCCGAAGCTTGACGGCTTTGAGGTATGCAAGGCAGTGAGAAAGACCTCTAATGTGCCGATCATTATGCTTACGGCGCGCGAAGAAGAGGTTGACAAAATTCTCGGACTTGAGCTTGGGGCGGATGATTATATAACAAAGCCGTTTTCAATGCGTGAGCTGATGGCGAGAATAAAGGCAAATGTAAGAAGAAGCACCGTTTCCCCGGCGGGAACGGAGGATACGGGCGATGAAAACCGCCTTGTGTTCGGTAATATTGTGATAAATTTAAAGAGCCTTGACGTAAAGAAAAACGGAGAAAAGCTTGAGCTTACTCCGCGTGAGTTTGATCTTATAAAGTTTCTCGCAACACAGCCGAATCAGGTTTTTTCGCGTGAGGAGCTTATGGAACATGTGTGGAAGTATGACTATTACGGAGACCTTCGCACGGTTGACGTTACGGTGCGCCGTCTTCGTGAAAAGCTTGAGGACGATCCGGCAAATCCGATGCGCATAGTGACGCGCCGCGGTGCTGGTTATATGTTTTCTGATTGATAATATTCTGACCGGAGAGGGAGTGTTCTTGCGGTATGCGTTCGCTTCAGATGAGGCTCGTGCTTGTGCTCGTGCTGCTTATTGTTTCTGTAATGGTAATTGTCGGGACCTTTATGCTCAATCAGGTTTCGGTATACTATTTTGACGATTTCACAGAGCAGATGAACTCGGTTTTCAACGCCGAGGTATTTGCTGTACTCAAAAACGAAGCGAGGGCGGAAAACGGGGCGGAAAGGCTCTCTCTGGCGCTTGAGGCATATTCCTCTTCGATGAGAATAAGCGGATACCGTAATTATTACATACTCGACGGAAAAACGGGGCAAACGCTTTTCGGTTCAAATGATGACGAGGTTGTGAGAACGCCTGCAATCATTTCTGCACTCGGCGGAAAAATCGGTCAGGAAAAGAGAATATCAAGCGGATATATCGACCGCGCAAATCCGATAGTTGTGGATGATGAAGTAAAATATATTGTTTATATAAAGGATACAAAGCAGGATCAACAGCGCCTTACGGCGTCAATGTTTATGATTATTCTGCGAACGATGGTTTTTGCACTTCTTTTCGCGGTGATTTTAAGCTTTTTCTTCGCAAAAACAATAACAACACCGATTGAAAACATAACCAAGGGTGCAAAAAAGCTTTCAATGGGTGAACTGGAGTATGAGCTTGCCGTCGAGTCAAATGATGAGATAGGAACGCTTACCGAAACTTTTAATGACATGGCAGCAGCACTCAATGCAACACTTGCAAAGGTGGAGGATGAGCGAAATAAGCTTGACACGCTCTTCCTTTATATGACAGACGGGGTTACCGCGTTTTCCGGTGACGGGACGTTGATTCACTATAATCCGGCGGCTGTTGAAATGCTGTCCTTTGATACGGAAAAGGATAAGACTTATGCAGAAATCTTTAAGGATCTCGGCGTGGATTTTTCATCACTTTCCGGTATGGACGGAAGCTTTGAGGAATATAATATGGAAACCGGTGAAAAAACCCTGAAGGTCAGCTTCGCGCGCTTCGGGACCGAGGCGGAGGAAGCGGGTGGCGTTATTGCCATTATTCACGACTTCACAACAGCAGCAAAGCTTGAAAACTCACGGCGCGAGTTTGTTGCAAATGTATCCCATGAGCTTCGCACGCCGCTGACAAACGTTAAGAGCTATACAGAGACTCTTGCGGAAGCACCGGATGCACCGCCGGAGATGCGGGAGCGCTTCTTTGATGTTATTCTCAACGAAACGGATAGAATGACGAGAATAGTGAAGGATCTCCTGACACTGTCTCGCCTTGACAGTGCGAAAATGGACTGGAAGCACGAAACCTTTTCCATGCGTAAAAGCGTTGAAAATGCTTACCGCGCAATGGAAATGGAGGCACGCCGTTGCGGTCACAAGCTTACGCTTTCGGTAGATGCGTCGCTTCCTGATTTTTACGGTGACCGCGAACGTATAGAGCAGGTGTTTATAAACCTTCTTTCAAATGCCGTAAAGTATACGGGTAAGGACGGAAAGATAGATTTTTCTGCAGAAAATTATGATGACTTCATAAAGATAACCGTAAAAGATAACGGAATAGGCATTCCGGAAAAGGATATTCCGCGTCTGTTTGAGAGGTTTTACCGCGTTGATAAGGCACGAAGCCGCGAAATGGGCGGCACAGGTCTCGGGCTTGCCATTGCAAAGGAAATTGCAGAGCACCACGGCGGAGAAATAAAGATAGAAAGTGTTTACGGAAAAGGCACAACAGCGTCTGTAACCCTTCCAAAGGAAGGTAAGGTGGAAGAATAATGAGCACGACGAGGGAAAGAATAAAAAATGTGTTCATATGCCTTTTGCTTGTGGGAATGCTTTATCTTACTTATACCGTATGGTTTTTTGACAGCCCGTTTGAAACTGTCGGAACAGACAATCTGTTCGGCATAGATATGAGCTTTAATACTTCCGGCGAGGGTGAGGGCACAGATCTTGACGTGTTCGGAATACGGCCTATGAGCATTTATGTAAAAGGGGACGGATTCTCCCGTGCATCTGTTTATGAAAGCGAAAGGACGGATGCGATATACAAGTCTTTGCGTCCGCTTCTTGCGCGGGTATTCGATTTTCACGGTGATATGAAGGCTGCAGATGCCAAAGTGTGGGAAGAAAAGCTTTCCGGGAATGGCGTTTTGCTCGACTATTTCGGAAATATTCCGACAGGGGCAATTTGTACGTGGCTCGGTGCAGATGTTGAAGATAATTTATATTCCGGAAGGTATTATCTGCTCTCTGCAGATGAAAGAAATGTAAAATTATATGTCAAAAACCCGAATGAGGATGAAGTGTATTCGGTGAACACCTCTGTTTCTTCGGAGGAGCTGATGTCAATTGCTGCGGGTGTAAATGCAGTGGATGCCGTTCTTGCCGGTAACAGCGAGGTGAAGGACTTTGAGGCAATAAACCGGGAAACGGTGATTGCTTCCGCTTCGTCAAAGCCTGCCGTAATTTCTGCATATAACACATATGCGACGTTTTCCGCTTCTGTTACGGATGGCTGTCTTGCTGCGTTTTCCCTGGGGGATGTTTCGCCCGGAACATATTCGGAGGCGGACGGCACGCAGGTATATATTGCCGATATGGTAACGATGAAAATATCACCCGCAGGGCTTGTGTCATATACGGATCCGCGCGAGGAAGCCGATGAGACAATAGGAATAAGCGTAGAGCATAAGGGCGAGCGCGCTCTCCTTTTTGAAAAAACTGAGGCAGCGCGTAAAATTGCGGCAACCCTTGCTTCAAAGCTCCCGGGAGCAGGAGGCATATATCTTATATCGGCTTTGGAAAACGGCAATGAGGCCGAAGTGATTTTCGGGAGACATATTAACGGGATTCCGGTGGATATGAATTCCGGCACTTATTTTATGAGGGTTAGCTTTCGCGGTGAGATGATAAGTGATGTCAGGGCAAATCTGCGGGGATATGATATAACCTCTCAAAGTGCAGATGTTCTGAATTTGAGGCTTGTCGCTGCGGCGGTTTCCGGAATGGGAAAGAAAGGCGACGTAAGCTTGCGATATGCCGATGGCGGCAACGCAATGCTTTCTCCGTCATGGTTTATTCTGTCCGAAAAGGAGAATGAAAATGAACTGGTCGAGAGCTAAAACAATTCTTATCGCTTTGCTTCTTGCTGTGGATGTGTTCCTTCTTGTGGTATACATATCGCGCGATAATGGAGTGAGAAAAGATGAAATGGCTTTGCGTGCGGATGTCTGCAGCATTCTTTCTGCACAGGGGATAGATGTGGATGAGACGCTTGTTCCGCTCGATTCAGTAGGAATCCGTCCGGCTGTATTGCAGAGAAAAACGGATATGAAAAAAGCCGCTGTATCATTTTTCGGAAATGTGACTGAGGAAAAAAGCGGAGAAAGCATTACCTACTCCGGTGAAGGTGGGAGCGTCATGTTCTCAAATGATGTGTTTTCGCTCGTTTATGAATCAGGAAAAAGCATAGACGATGAGGACTCGGCAAAAGCTCTTGCAAAAGATGTCGCAGGGAGCTTCGCCGTAACGGATGGGATGCGTGACTATACCTGCCGGTCTGATGAAGGAGGATACAGCATAGGGATTTCACAGATGTTTTCCGGCGTTCCGGTGTTTGATTGCGGGATAGAGGTCAGAATCTCTGCGTCGGGAAGCGTGATTGCTTCGGGGAAATTCATTGGCAAGGGTGTGCGCGTTCCGACTGACGGAAAAGTGATGAAAACCTCCGCCCTCCTTCTTTCATTTGCTGACGGAGCGGTGAAAGAAGCGCTGTGTCCCTTGAAGGTTTCTTCGGTGACGCTCGGATACATCTCAAAAACTCCGGCTGCAGGAAGGGTTTCAATGTCTCCGACGCTTTGCGTAACGACTGACAAAGGCGTGTTTTACGTTGATATGCAGAGCGGCAAATTTGTAAGCGCATAAAAATTTTACAAAATATACAAATAATCTTTGCATTTTGCAGAGAAGTCTGCTATAATTTTAATTGGTGGATTTCAGATTTGAATTTTATCAGATTTATGATTAAAAACACTTGCTTTTTGGCAGAATGATAAATGAGTATGATAGGAAAAAGAGGTGCCGGTATTGACAAAGTATGTTATAGAAGGTGGCTATAAGCTGCGCGGTGAAGTTACCATAAGCGGTGCTAAAAATGCCGCTGTTGCGATTATACCGGCGGCTCTTCTTGTTGACGGTACATGCAGAATAGAAAACATTCCCGAAATTCGTGATGTAACGCTTATGCTTGATCTTTTGCGCGATATAGGCGCGGATGTCAGGCTTATAAATCGAAATTGTGTTGAGATAAATGCCGCGAAAATCCGTACCACACGTGCGGATTATGATATGGCAAGAAAGATCCGTGCATCTTATTATCTTATCGGCGCTCTTCTGGGGCGTTTCGGTTCAGCTCAGGTTGCTTTGCCCGGCGGCTGTAATTTCGGTGACCGCCCGATTGACCAGCACACCAAGGCGTTCAAGCTGCTCGGTGCTGCAGTTGATGTTCAGAACGGTTATGTAATTGCTGAGTCTCACGGCAGGTTATCGGCATCGTCGATATATTTTGATGTTGTTTCCGTCGGCGCTACGATGAATGCAATGCTCGCAGCAGTGCTTGCAGATGGCACAACCATTATTGAAAATGCGGCAAAAGAACCGCATATTGTTGACCTTGCAAACTTCTTAAACTCTATGGGCGCAAATGTCAGCGGTGCGGGTACGGACGTTATAAAGGTGCGCGGCGTCAAGAAAATGGAGGGCGGCTCTTATACGATAATTCCCGATCAGATTGAGGCGGGAACCTATATGGCTGCAGTTGCTGCGGCAGGCGGAGAAGTGCTTGTCCGCAACATTATCCCGAAGCATCTTGACTGCATAACATCAAAGCTCCTCGAAATGGGCGTTGAGGTTACCGAGCATGATGATTCTCTTTTGATAAAGAGAACAAAGCCTCTTTCAAATACGAACATTAAAACATTGCCGTATCCCGGATTTCCTACGGATATGCAGCCGCAGGCAACGGTTATCCTCACTCTTGCAAACGGTATGAGCATTGTTACCGAGGGTGTATGGGACAGCCGTTACCAGTATGTTGAAGAGCTTCGCAGAATGGGTGCAAAAATTCAGGTTGACGGAAAAACCGCTGTTGTCGAGGGGGTTGATTCGCTTACCGGCGCTCCGGTGCGTGCGTGTGATTTGCGCGCGGGTGCGGCTCTCGTTATTGCAGGTCTTGCCGCAAACGGAATAACGGAGGTTGAGGACATTCTCCATATTGAGCGTGGCTATGAGCACATTGTGGAAAAGCTTACAGCGCTGGGTGCACACATCAGAATGGTTGAAGACAATATCCCTGTTGCAAAGGCACAATAGAGAAAACGAAGGAACGGAAATCTCGCCGTTCCTTTATTGATAAAAGGAGAGTTACAATGCTTAAGGTATGTCCGCTCGCGAGCGGGTCTAACGGAAACTGTACATACATATCTGACGGAAAGGTGCATATACTTGTTGATGCGGGCATCTCTGCCACGCGCATTATCCGCGAGCTTTCAATGCTCGGGCTTGGCGTGTCTGCGATAGATGCAATATTTATCACGCACGAGCACGGCGACCACATTTGCGGACTGGAAAAGCTTCTTTGCCGTGCGGATATTCCGGTCTATGCCTCGTGCGGAACGGCACGCGGAATCGGAGAACGGGTAAAGGCACTTTCCGGCAAGGTAAACTGCGTTTATGCAGGAGAGAAAACAACTGTCGGCAGCATAAGCGTTGAGCCTTTCCACACCCCACATGATACCTATGAGAGCACAGGTTATCGGATTTGCTCGGAAAGCGAGTGTGCGGTTATTGCAACCGATATCGGCCATGTGGATGGCGAGGTGTCGGAGCATCTTTTCGGCTCGGACATCCTTTTGCTTGAGTCCAATTACGATGAGAGACGGCTTCGTGCTTGCAGATATCCTGTATTTTTAAAACAGAGAATCGTTGGTGAGCGTGGCCATCTGTCCAATACCGAGTGCGCCAGTCTTGCAGTTGAGGCTGTAAAGCGAGGAACAAAGAATATAATTCTGGGACATCTGAGCGCGGAGAGCAACACGCCTAAGGAAGCCTACACCGCAACGCATACAGCGCTTACTCAAAGCGGAGTAATTCCGGGTGTTGATATGATGCTGTACGTTGCACCGCGCGGTGAGCGCGGAGAGGTTGTCACCGTGGAGGCGGGAAAGTAGATGCTGAGTGTTGATATTATCTGCGTTGGGAAGCTTAAGGAAAAGTTTTTTGCTGATGCGTGCGACGAATACAAAAAACGTATGGGTGCGTATTGTAAGCTGAATATCGTCGAGCTTGCAGAAACACCGGCGGCAAATGAGAGCGAGGTGCGCCGCGCTCTTTCGGCAGAAGCCGAGCGCATTTCAGCAAAAATCCCGAAGGATGCGTATCTTATATGTATGTGTATCGAGGGAAAACTGCTATCCAGCGAAGCACTGGCAGAGAAGATAACCTCGCTGAAATGCTCGGGGAAAAGCAGGCTGTGCTTTATTATCGGCGGTTCAAACGGTATAGATGAGAGCATAAAGGCACGTGCAGAGCTGCGGCTTTCAATGTCGCCGATGACCTTTCCGCACCATCTCGCGCGGGTAATGCTTTTAGAGCAGATTTACCGTGCATTCAAGATAGAAGAAGGCTCGGGATATCATAAATAGAAATAACAGACCAACATTCTACCGCGGAGCGGGAGAATAAACAAGATGACGGTATCCTGCGATGAAGAAAACGAACTACTATTCTCCCGCGGAGCGGGAGAATGAACAAGATGATGGTATGCTGCAAAGCAGGAAATAAAAAGGAGGAATACATAATGGGTTACAGAGAAGAATATGAAAAATGGTTGAATTCAGGGGTGCTTAATGAAGAAGAAACAGCAGAGCTTCTTGCGATAAAAGGAAACGATGCTGAGATTGAGGATCGCTTTTATGCGCCGCTGCAGTTCGGTACGGCAGGGCTTCGCGGTGTTCTCGGAATGGGAATAAACCGAATGAACGTATATACCGTGCGTCAGGCAACGCAGGGGCTTGCCGCTCTCATTTGCGGTATGGGCAAAAAGGTTATGAAACGCGGCGTTGCGGTGTGTATGGACTGCCGCATCGGAAGCGATATTTTTGCGCGCGAGGCTGCGTGCGTGCTTGCGGCAAACGGCATTTCGGTTTACCTTTTTGAATCTCTTCGCCCGACACCGGAGCTTTCATTTGCGGTGCGCGCGATGGAGTGCATTGCCGGTATCAACATAACCGCAAGCCATAACCCGAAGGAATACAACGGTTATAAGGCATACTGGGAGGACGGCGCACAGCTTCCGCCTAAGGAAGCTGATGTTGTGCTTGCCGAAATTGAAAAGACGGATATTTTCACCGGCGTTAAAACTATGGATTATGATGAGGCGGTAAAGAGCGGGCTTATCACCGTAATCGGTGAGGAGGTTGACGAGGCGTTTATTGTCTACGCGCTTTCGTGTGCAATAAACCGAGAGGCAACACGCGCTGTTGCCGATGATTTCAAGATTGTTTATACGCCGTTTCACGGTACGGGATATAAGCTTGTTCCGGAAATCCTTAAGAGAATCGGACTTCGCAATGTTATAATCGTTCCGGAGCAGAGCACGCCGGATGGCAATTTCCCGACGGTGAAGAGCCCGAATCCCGAAAACCGCGAAGGGTTTGCTCTTGCAATTGAGCTTGCAAAGCGCGAGAATGTTGACCTCATTATCGGTACAGACCCCGATGCTGACCGCGTGGGTGTTGTTGTGAGAAACGGCGAGGGAGAGTATGTAACAATAACCGGAAATCAGATGGGCGTTCTCCTTCTTGATTATATCATCGGCGCAAAGAAACGGGCGGGAGAGCTTTCCGAGAATGCTTATGCCGTGAAGACAATTGTAACTACGGAAATGGCACGTCGCGTCTGCGAAGCGAACGGCGTTAAAATGCACGAAACCTTTACGGGATTCAAATTCATTGCCGAGCGTATTGAGCAGGAGGGAAGCGAAGGATTTCTGCTTGGATACGAGGAGTCTTACGGTTATCTTATGGGCGATTTCTGCCGCGATAAGGATGCTGTTACGGCGACTATGATGATTGCCGAGATGGCAGCATATTACAGAACCGAGGGCAAGAGCCTTTATGAGGCGATGATGGCGCTTTATGAAAAATACGGCGCATATGCCGAGCGCACGGTCAACGTCGTCATGCCGGGCGTTTCAGGACTTGCAAAAATGCGCGAGCTTATGGAAAACCTCCGTAATAATCCTCCATGTGAGCTTGCCGGAGGAAAGGTCAAGTGCGTGCGTGATTACCTTACGGGCAAGACAAACACAGGCGAGACGCTTCCGCTTTCGGGAAGCAATGTGCTTTACTTTGAAATGGAGGACGGAACAAGCTTCATCATCCGTCCGTCAGGTACAGAACCGAAGATAAAGGTGTATATCCTCGCATCGGGCAAAACACTTGATGAAGCAAACAAAACAGCGGACTCCTACGCCTCCGCCGCAAACGACATAGCGAAGTGAAAACAGAAGCATCCCGGAACGCAAAATCTGCGTTCCGGGATGCTTTCTTTTACGTCGTTGCGTATTAATCCGGCTTTGTCTGCGACGGAGGATATCCGAACATTTTGACAAATGCCCGGTAAAAAGAAGCATAATCGCGATAGCCGCAGTCGAGATATATTTTGGTGGGAGGGTTGTTGTTTGTGATAAAGTCATCATCGCGGCGCGGACGGAGTTGACCGTATGCTCGTTCAGTATTCCGAGCAGTTTGTGAAAAACACCGGCAAAGTAAACACCATGCACGCGTGGGTTGAGGTGGATTTTAGTGAGATGTGTTGTTAAAACTCGTTAAGCGCCGAGAGTCCGGACTTGTAAAGAGAAAAGAATTTGTCAAATCCGTCGGCTTTCTCTTCTTCGGGATGAAGAATGAAGGTTTCGACATTTTTAAAAACTTCCTTATCAAGCCATTTGCTGAGCGGGAGAGAGCTTCCTTTAAGCGAATATGCTGCAAGCAGTGCCATACCCCACGCTCCGCCTTCTCCGGCAGTTTTGGATACGGAAATTGGTGTATTAAGTGTGTTTGAAAGAAGCTGCTGTGCAACGCCTGTTACTTTGAAAAGCCCGCCGTGTGCAGTGAAGCCGTCTGCGGAAATGTTCTCATTCTCTTTAAGCATATCCATACCGATCTTCAGCGGAGCAATTGTTGCATAAAGCTGTGAACGGAAAAAGTTTGCGAGGGAGAGTCTGCTGTTCTTAGTCCGGAAAATTATGGGTTTTCCACGCTCTATGCCTGAAACCGGTTCGCTTGCCAGACAGTTGTATGAAACAACTTCACCGCAGTCAGCATCCCCGGTCAGTGCATTTTCGTAGAGAAGCTTATAAAGCTTTGATATGTCTGTATTTGTGCCGAGAAGAGATGCAAATTCGCCGAACACTTTTACCCAGGCATCAAGCTCGGAACAGCCGTTATTGCTGTGAATGAGTGCAACGGGATGAGCATCGGGAGTTAAAACGACATCAATCTCGGGGTACATACGCGAAAGAGGCTTTTCAAGAACAAGTAAAGAAAAAACCGATGTGCCCGCTGAGATATTTCCTGTTTTCGGACTTATGCTGTTGGTTGCAATCATTCCCGTTCCGGCATCACCCTCAGGCGCGCAGACAGAAATTCCGAAAGAGAGCTCGCCGCTTAAATCAAGAAAATGCGCACCTTCTTCGGATAATACCGTGCCGGAGTCATTACAGAGGCGTACTTTTGGAAGAATGTCGCGTATTTTCCACGTAAAGCCCTTATCTGCGATAAGCTCATCAAACATATCAAGCTTTTCTCCATCGAAGTCTCTACCGATAAACGGAAACATTCCTGAGCCCTCGCTTACGCCGATTTCGTGCTTTCCGGTGAGCAGATAATGAATATATCCCGAAAGGGTGGTAATATGGGCAATTTCAGGAACGTGAGCCTCATTATTCAATATTGCCTGATACAGATGTGCTATGCTCCAGCGCTGAGGTATATTAAAATTAAATAAGGAACTGAGCTTTTTTGCTGCAGTCTCTGTCGTGGTGTTGCGCCAGGTACGGAACGGCGTGAGAAGCTTCATATTTTTATCAAAAACAAGATAACCGTGCATCATTCCGGAGATACCGATGGAAGAAAGTTTTGTGATTTTGACTTTGTATTTTTCTATGACATCCCGTCGAAGATCAGAAAAGCATTCACGCACACCGATATGTACATCTTCGATATCATATGTCCAGTACCCGTTTTCTAATTTGTTTTCCCATTCGTAAGAACCACTTGCGATGGGGGAATATGTGTCATCAATCAGACAGGCTTTGATTCTGGTTGAACCAAGCTCAATTCCGAGAAATGTTTGTCCGTTCAGTATCTTTTCTTTAATCACAGCAGAAGACCTCCTTGGTTATTTCATCATTTTTCTGTATTCGCCCGGCGGCATACCGAGATGTTTTTTTACGAACGTGTTGAAATAATACTCATTCTGAAAATTCATTTTTTCACTTATTTCTCTCAGGGACAGCTCTTTGCTCTCAAGAAGCTTATGAATATGGTCAATTCGCGATTTTGCAATATACTGAGCAGGGGAGATTCCTTCGTTTTTAAGGAAAATTCTCGTAATCTGCTTTGTGCTTATGTGGCAGTATGCTGCGATGTCGGAAACCGTGAGCCAGCTTTCAATATTATCTTGGATGTACGCCTTGGCGGCATCAAGGCGGAGATCCTCCGGCTCCTCGGTGTTTTTATCGGATGCAAGCTCGCGCAGTCCGCAGAGACGGAGCAGCATAATCACACTTTCACATACAGAGTTTTGTATTATATGCTCGGAAAGAGAGGTTGCGTTACAGTATTCATTGATTATGAAATAGATATTTTCCAAAAGACGTGCGGGAACAATATCTGAAACGCATTCTGTAAGATACGAGAGCTCAGTGCTCGAAAAAACCAGTGAAAACTTCTCTGTTCCGGGAGATGAAGAAAGAACCCGGTGCTTTACAAACGGCGGAATAAAAAAGAATTCACCGCTGTTTGTACAATATAGATTACCGTCTGCTTCATATGTTTGTTGTCCTTTTTCTATAATGTGAATTTCAAAGCCGTTATGATGATGAGGCTTGCTGGTAATCTTGCTTGCGTCACTGTCTATGATTAAGTGTTTTAAATAACAGTCGCGAAGATTGAGAACCGAAAAAGGGGAATAACCGTCTGTTTTGTCCGGCTGCTTGAAATATATTTTCATAGAACACACCTGCTTTTGCCGCAATTTAGTTTTATTTTACCACGGGATTGCCTTAAAAACAACTACTGTGTCTGTATTTTATAAAAAATAGTCTTTGGATTATATTGTTTGAGGAAATGCCGGAATGTTATAATTGTATTACAAGAAATTACACTCTCGGAGAAGGATGAATATGGAATACAATTTCGGCTCATATCCTACTATGATTACGCCGTATACGGCAGACGGAAAAATTGACTTTGAAACGGTAAGAAAATATGTCCGCTGGTATGCGGAGAACAATTGTCACGGAATATTTTCGGTTTGCCAGTCGAGCGAGATTTTCTTCCTCGATGTTGATGAACGCGCAGAGCTTAACCGTGTTGTCTATGATGAAACGCAGAAAGTTGCACGCGAAACCGGAAAGAAAATGACTATAGTTTCATCGGGTCACGTTTCCGAAAAGCTTGAGGACCAGGCGTATGAGCTTAATAAAATATACGAAAGCGGAACTGATGCGCTTATTCTCATTACAAGCCGCCTTGACCTTAATAATGAGGGAGATGATGTGTGGCTCAGAAACGCCGAAAAGCTCCTAAAAATGATACCTGAAGATGTTGGTCTCGGTATTTACGAATGTCCGTTTGGTTACAAGCGCCTTGCAACACCGCGCATTTTTGAGTGGTGCCGCGATACCGGCAGATTCTATTTTATGAAGGATACCTGCTGCGATATCGAGGAGATAGAGCGTCGCCTTGAAATTCTTCGCGGTTCACAGTTTAAGATTATGAACGCAAATTGCCAGACGCTTCTTGCATCGCTCCGCGCAGGCGGCGGAGGCTACAGCGGCATTATGGCAAACTTCCACCCGAAGCTTTATTCGTGGCTTTGCGACAACTTTGATAAAGAACCCGAAAAGGCGGAGCTTGTTCAGTCGATAATCGGAACCTTTGGCTTCACCGAATGCGGTCAACCCTATCCGCTTACCGCAAAATACAATCTCAACCTTTGCGGAATACCGACAGAGAATTACGCACGCCACGTGCCTGCTGAAAAGCTTACAAAATACCACCGCGATGCAGTGGAGCAGATGAAGCACGCAACAGATTGGCTTGAAGCTTATCTTGGCATATAGTGAGGAAGAGAAAATGAAAGAGTTAGCACCGGATTATAAGATAGTATATAAATCAGCTAATCCTCAGAAGGACTACGGCTTTTCGGCAGGTATTCTCGTTCTTCCGAGCGGCAGATACATAGCAAGCTATGATATATCGGATAAATACGGCAAAATCTGCATTTCCGACGATAAGGGCGAA
>JAFQVE010000311.1 GCA_017408185.1 Oscillospiraceae bacterium
ACCGGAGAGAAGATAACATTTGCTTTCCTCGCAAAGCCCATTTTCACAAATGAGCAGGCGGGCGTGGATTTTGAGTACGAAACCACGGGTAAAACTGTACAGGCAAGGAGTGTTACAGACTATTTTTCAGGAACCGGCTCCTATTCAAGAAACTGGAACTACTTTACGGAAACCGTAAATGCCGCCTCGGCGGTGATTTCTGACAATAACGGAATGTATTTCGACGGAGATAAAAAATTCGGCAATTGGCTTGCGTTTAAAATCAAAGGAGTTTTGCCGGGGACATACAATGTGTCTATGGAAAAGCCTGTTGAAAACAGAAAGGGCTGCGTATGGGGGTTATATGTTCTTGATGCAGATAAGTACGCAGATGCAGAAGCCATAACCTCAGCTTTGAGTGAGCCTTCAAGCGAGGGAGTTGTTAAGGTCGGCGAGGTAGACACTTACGGAAGCGCTGCAGCGTCACTCGATTTCGGGAAAGTTACCCTTTCAGGTACAGCTGACAGTGAGTATATACTTGTGTTCCGCTCAGAACGTGAGGGGATTGTTGATGAGGGAGAGGATGCTCCGCTCAACAGTGCCGGAACAATTGTAATGAGCTCCACACAGTTTATCGCAATCAAGGGGCTTACGTTTGACGGCACATATATAGAAAGCGTTGACACTGTTCTCTCTTATTCGGAAATAGGAATCGGGGAAAGCACCGCTGTTATTGCAACAACGGGTAAAAAGAACACCGGCGAGATCTTTTCCGATATGTCAGAGCTTGCTTTCGTTAATTATGAAATTATAGAGGGCAAGGATGTTGTGAAGCTTGAGAGTGACGGAAAAACACTCAAGGCAATCGGCAATGGCACGGCAGTTCTTGAAACCTCAGTTATCCACGATGGGCGCGTTATTATTGACCGCGACGGAATTACGGTTGCGGATGACTACGGTATTTCGGAGCTTTGTGTATCCGGAAGTCGTGTTGCGTATACGGGTAACCATTTCCGCCTTGCTCCGCTTGCAGTGCTTGGGAACGGGACCGAAATCATTCCGGACAGCGCTGATGTAAGCTTTGAAATACTGAGCGGGGATGAGTTTGTTACCGCTGAAGCTGACACACTAATTGCCGGAAACGAAGAGGGAACGGCAAAAGTAAGAATTAAAGCAGGGTTCAGAGGCAAGACGTATGAAAGCGAAAGCTTTGACGTTTCGGTAGTTGACAGCCTTGAGCCACTCTCGGGAAAAACTTACACATACTCGGCAGACGGGATAAGCTTTGATGGCAAGGTTGGCGAATACGCAACCGCAAAAATAGATATCCCGGCAACAGGCAGATATCAGGCGACGCTCAGTGCAAATCTCGGTAAAACATCGGGTAAAGTTGTGTTTTATGCAATACCGTACAATGATGCCGTGAATGCAAACCCATTGGGATTTATTTACGGCGCATATAAGCTTTTTGAGGCGGATTTGTATAGCCGTTCCTTTCTAACAACGGATATCCCTCTTGATGACGCGGTATTTGATGCTCCGGGAGAATATCTGTTGGTTATGCAGATTACAGGCAAGAATGATGCAAGCATAGGATATGATATATCACTGAACAGCATAACTTTTGACGGGGAGTCCTTTATAAGCGAGGTTAAGGTTGATGTAGATGAAACTAAGCTGGGATTCGGAGAAACCACAAGCTTTGAGGTTTTTGCATATCTTTCAAACGGAACGGAAATTCCGATTGAAAATGCAACCATTGAATATGTGGCTAATGAAAGGTTGTTTACTGTCGATGCTGAAAAAATGACCGTAACGACAAGCAACGCTGTAATCGAGCCTGCAAAAAACGAAATGACGGTGCGTGTTACATACAAGGACTACACCGCTGAAAAATCAATTGCGATTACCGTTGACCCGCAATACGGCGTAAATCCGGAAAAGAAGGCATTGATTTACGGAAACACGGAATTTTCGGTAAATAATAAGATTAGCTTTACTCCTGCGGTAGAGCTTTCCAACCGTAATATTGTTCAGGTAAGCGAAGAAAATGCAGAGTACGTTATTGTTGAAAACTCAGACGGAGCTGTTGCGTTTGATACAGACGGAACAACTCTTCAGGCAGTGACAACCGGTAAAGCCATTGTGAAAGCGAATGTTTACTGCCGCGGAAATGTGTATGAAAGTGAAGAAGTTCTGATTTCTGTGGTTGAAAACACTTCTGTAAAGAATCTTGAAATCAACTTCACAAAAGGCGGACATGCCGGAGACGGCTTTGAAACTCTCGACAGTGCTACTGCTTATACAATTAATCGAAGCTGGGTTTTTCATGAAATTGTCGGAAACGACAAAACTCAGGCACTTAAGATGGAGCCTGCTCAGGCTCAGCTTAACTTCAATCCGTTAGAGGATGATAAGTACCTCGCGCTGAAGGTTAAGCTTTCCGGCTCCGGTAAGTACAACGTAACGGCGTTCTCGAACAAGTGCCGCAGCCGTGCAGGACAGTTTGATATGTATATTTTCCCTGCAACAAAGGAAAATGCGACGAAGATTCCTGCAATGCTCACAACGGAGAACTATGTGGGTTATATGGATTTTTATAACGAAACCACGGCGTCAAACGGTGTTCCGGGTGAAATTATAGATGTAAAGAAAGATTTTGAAATTTCAAACGGAGAGTATTTTGTAATACTGGAGCTTGTTCCAAGAGCGGGAAGCGTAATCAAGGACAGCCGCGGTGATGTTGTTTATCCGACGTATATCCGATTTGCGGATATAAAAGAGATGAATGCCGCAGAGCTTGTTGCTACGAATGCTGAAATTGATGCAGGTACAACAACTGAGCTCAGTGTTAAGATGCTTAACTGCAATGGAGAGGAACTCAATGCAGCACCTTCGGGCGTTATCTATCGCTCCTTGGACACAAGCATAGCAACAGTGTCGGAGAACGGAGTCGTTACCGGTATAGCTGAGGGAAAGGCCGAAATCCGCGCTAATGTCAGCTACGGTGACACGATAAAAACAGCAAGCACAGAGGTTTATGTAAAAGACACCTCGCCGCTTCTCGGAATATCTCTTTCCGTTCCCCAAAGTCTTTATATATACGGCTCAAAGCAGATTTATGCAGTTGCAGATATGGAAAGCGGAAAAGCGATTACCATTCCGGAAGATTATATAACATGGGCTGTTTCTGATGACAACATCGCGGAAATCGAAAACGGAAGAATAACAGGTAAAAATGCCGGCACGGTGACCGTTACTGCCCAAATAAGCGAAGATTATAAATCGGAGGCAAGTGCGGTGAATATAGCACCCGTAACGCTTGAGGTGACTTGGGATTCAAAGGCAATGCCTACTTTGTTTACGGTACAGCAGCGTGAGAACGCAAAGAAAAATGCAGAGAAATACAGTTGGGCACGCGATATGGTGAAGTCTGCGACCAAAAAGGCAGATGAGTATCTTGAAAGCTTTGATGTGCTGTATGATATGATTGTCCCTGAAAATCTTCCGCGCTATTATCACGTCGGTACCAAGTATGATGATGCAAAGTACAGATGCCGATACTGTGATTACGACATCGGTGCGAATGTCAATATTTACGGCTGGACCGTAAACCCGCTCGTGCGTCAGTGGAAAATCCAGTGTCCGGACTGCAAACGTGTTTTCCCGAGTAATGATTTTGGTTCTTTCTATAAGCTTGGAGTTACGGAAAGCGGAAGCTGGAGCTATGAACAGGCTCTGCAACGCCACCATGAACTTTTTGTTTGCGAGGATGAGGAAAACGGAAACGAGTGCACTCATACGCCGCCTGCTAAGTCTGCACCGGAAGCCGGAAGCGAGCAGTGGATGAAAAACGATCCTCGAAATGCAGCGTGGTATGCATATTACGGCTATGGTGTTGAGGGTGGATATCTCAACAATGATTTGTATGAGGAAATGGACGAAAAACTCGGTGTTCGAGGTTGGGGTGTTGACGACGGCTTTGGGTACCGCCAGCCGTACGTATCAGACCCGAGCCTTCCCGGATATCATGTAAACTATAACGATGACGACGGCGACGGATATGCCAGATTTGTCTCCGGCTCAAAAGAAGGACCTGTTCAGCATACATATATTGCGTATTATCTGCATGAGGGTGTATGGCTCGGCGCAGGCGGTCTTCCGCAGAGCTCTGCTATAATTAAAAATGCCATGACCGCACTTAAAAATGCCTTCCTTTATACGGGTGATGCAAAATACGGACGTGCAGGAACAATTCTTCTTGACAGAATTGCGGATATGTTCCCAGATTATGATTGGTACCGCTGGAAGTATTTCAGAGGAGATAATGTCCGGGGTACGGTAGTTGATGCGGTCTGGAGCACGAATCTTACCATAAGTTTTGTAGAGTGCTGTGACGCATTTCTTCCGATGTACAATGACCAATATGTAATCGATTATCTCAGTGGAGATAGAACGAGATATGAGGTTGATGAAGAAACAGGTAATTGGAAGCGCGATGAGAACGGTGATCTCATTCCGGTAAACCTTAAAGATAGTCCTGGTGCGATAAGGAAAAATGCGGAAGAAGGAATTCTTCTTGCTTCATATAAAGCAACCCGGGAAGGAAAGCTGTATGCAAACTTCGGACCCGAACAGGAAACTGTCGGTAAAGCGGCGATTGTAATCAACAGAATGCCCGAGACAAAAGAAATGCTTGATTGGGTATTCAATTACGGCGAACCGTACAACGAGGGTGATTACAAGGGAGATGTAACGGGCGGAGACGTTCTGAATAAGATTATTGATGACGTTGACCGCGACGGAAATGGCGGCGAAAATGCGCCTCAGTACAACCTCGTTTGGATGAGGAACCTTGCAAACCTTGCAGACAGTCTCAGTGGGTACGAACTGTATCCTATGGCAGACTTGTTCGCAAATCCAAAATATGTGAAGATGCTTACCGGTCAGATACGCCAGACTCTCGGCGGATATTACACGCCGCAAACGGGAGACAGCGGATATACTGCAAGTAAGGGAATGTACGTTAATTTGTCGGCAATGCTGACTGCGTTCAAGCATACAAAGGATCGCTTGCTTGCACGTGCGATATGGAAGTATAACGAAGAAACTCTCGGCGGGGATATATCAAATCTCCACGGTTCTCTGTTTGATGAGGATGCCGAAGCGATTATGCGTGAGATAGAAGCCATCGTAAAGGAAGACGGAGAATTTGCGCTCGGAAGCGAGCTTATGGCAGGCTACGGCCTTGTTGCGCTCCGTGCCGGCGGAAAATTCAACTCTGCCGCTTCTTCAACGGAGAAAAACACGCACCGCGATTTTGCAATGTATTTCGGAGCAACCGATTTCCACGGTCATTCCGATTCGTTGAATCTCTACATTTCCGCATTCGGGCTTAATATGGCGCCGGATCTCGGATATCCCGCTTCCACCGGTGTTCAGCCGAACCGCTTCCAGTGGGTTCGCACAACGCTCTCGCACAACACGGTTGTTGTCGATGAAACCGAGCAGATGACAAAGGGCGAGACCGCAGTTCCGCATCACTTTGACGATTCGGGGCGCGTAAGGCTGTTTGATGCAAGCGCGGATGTTTATGCACAGACGGATGAATACCGCCGCTCGTTGATTATGGTGGATGTAAACGATGATATTTCCTATGGCGTTGATTTCTTCCACGTATACGGGGGAAGCGATCATCTTTACAGCTTCCACAGCCAGTCGGATGAAATCTGCGCAACTGAAGGCCTTGGTGAAATTGAAGAATATCCGACACGTAAGCTGGCCGACGGAACACTTGTCGGAACATATGCCGGAACTGATGTTCCTTACGGTGGAGACCCCGGCGGTAACGCACCGAATAACGTTTACCCGCTCGGATATACGTGGCTTCGTGATGTCCGCACGTCAATCACTCCCGAAAAGGATTTTTCGGTGGAGTTTAAGCTGAAGGACTGGAACAAAGCACTTGACAGAAATGCAGATTTACGGCTTCGTATGACTATGGTAAGCGATGAGCCTATGGATGAGGTTACCTTTGCAAAGGCTCAGGCACCGCAACGTGGCGAAAACAAAAACATCGGCGATCTTGAGTATGTTCTTGTGCGTAATAAGGGAAGAAATCTTGACACAACCTTTACTACCGTTTTTGAACCGTATGAGGCGGGAAATAAATATCTGAAGAGCGTTAAAAAACTTCCTATGATTCGTGAGGAAGGCTCACGTCCGGGACTTTACGACTCATTTGCTGCTGTAAGAGTAGAGCATATGAGCGGACGAGTCGATTACGTAATATATTCGACGAACACGGATGTTGAGTATACCGTTACGGATGATTGCGGAACAACTGATACTTCAGATGATGTGAAAATTGCATTCTGCGGTTTTGCCGGAGTTATGACAATCGAGAGGGCAGATGACGGAACACCTTCTGTTGCATACAGATATCTTAACGACGGAAAAATGCTGCGTCTGAGTGAACAGGAAGAACTGCATATTCCGGCATATACCGGAAAAGTGAAAGACTTTACAACCGACCTTACAGATGAAAACTTCATCACGGTTGCATTTGATGAAGGGAATAATCCTGAATTATCTGCGCTTGAAGGGAAATACATATACATCGAAAATGACGGAGTCGGAAACGGTGTATATAAAATCGAAAAGGCGCAGGCCGATGGTGATAATGTGAAGCTGAGCCTTGGTAACGTAACTCTTATAAGGAAATATCTTGAGCCTACCGATATTGCTGCGGGATATGTATACAATATCGCAGCAGGGCAGAAGTTCAGAATACCTGTGTCTTCTGTTGCGGACAATTCGCCTGTTGTGCAACCGATAGATGATGTATCCGTTTCAGCGGGAAATTCAGTGATAATTCCGTATAGCGCAGTAAGCCCTGTAGATAAAGCTCTTTCGGTTTTGGGAACAGGACTTCCGCGAGGGATGGGCGTTGATGAAAAGGGAAATAAGCTGATATGGAAGCCGGATTCTTCTCAGGTTGGTGAAAACCACGTTGCTCTTACCGTCAGTGACGGAACGCTTGAAACGACAGTTCATTTTATTGTGTTTGTTTACGGTTCAACGACGGGTAAACCCGAAACCGATATAACGGAAACACCGTCAACCGGTGGAGGTGCCGGTGGAGCTGGTGGCGGCGGAGTCGTACCGATGCCTGATAATGACGATACCGTAGCAGACGGGGGTTCTAGTGCTCCGGATGATGAGAATATAACTTCATCCGAGAAAACAGATAACACTGATATTTCAGCAAAAACGAACTTTACGGATTTAACTAACCACGCGTGGGCAACCGATGCAATAAACGCACTTTCTGCAGACGGAATAATCCGCGGAACATCGGAAACAACATTCTCGCCCGCAGCGAACATCACCCGCGCAGACTTTGCACTTCTCCTCGTCCGTGCATTCAAGCTAACGTCGGATAACACTGAAAATTTCGCAGATATATCTGCAAGTGACTACTTCGCACCCGAGCTTGCAATAGCGCGCAACACAGGCATCGTCGGCGGAATAGGTGATAACCGCTACGCGCCGCGAAGCTCCATCACCCGACAGGACATGATGGTGATCGTGTACAGGGCACTGCAGAAGCTCAATGCAAGGTTCGGAGGTTCCGACGAACCGCAACATTCCGATTTCACCACCGTTGCGGAATACGCACGCGATGCCGTAACTGCCCTCATCGGCGCAGGTCTCGTCAACGGCAAGAACGGACGTATCGAACCGAACGACTACACAACACGCGCAGAAGTCGCAGTGCTCATCAAGAGAATACTGGATTATACGAAGAAGTAATTCAAAGGAGGAATTTTACCATGAAAAAACTCATCGCGCTTACTCTTGCAGGAATTATGATTTTCGCCCTGTGCGCATGCACAGGCGGAAGCGGGCAGACCGCGCTTGAAGGACAGGATCCGTCAGAACCACTGACAAAGGAC
>JAFQVE010000312.1 GCA_017408185.1 Oscillospiraceae bacterium
ACCGTCGGAAGCTGCACATCAAAGGCAACCTCGCAGAGAAACGCAAGCCACGGTCAGTTTACGGCAAAGCCGACCGGCGGTGAGAGCGCAGCACGCGGATATATGATCTATAAGGACGGAAGCGCAAACAGAGTTGTTTATTCAAAGTAGTATCGGAGATAAGGAGTTTGCTATATGAAAAGACTGATATCTCTGCTCATTGTTCTTGCAATGGTTTTAAGCCTTGTGCCCACAACCTTTGCGGAAAATTCGGGCGTGAAAATCACATATGATCCGTCGATATTCGGATTCAATATGAATATTGCCGATATTTCATATGAAAATACAAGCGGCTTTTTCAGCTATCATTCGAGAAAAGACGGCTGGAATCCGGCACACGGCGATTTCAGAACAAACGGTGCAACAAACACGATGGGAATGGTTGCCCATCATCATACCGCAGGCGATTGGTATGCAATAGAGCTCAATGTTCCTGTTGCGGGAGATTATGATGTCTCCATCCAGTGTGTAAAGAGAACATACGGTTCAAATAAAGCATATCTCTATTTCCTTGATTCCGAGGAAGCAAAGGATATTGAAGCAAATCTTACGGAGGAAAATAAATTCTCCGAAAACAGCTTCTATGATACGGGAAACTATGTAAAGGACGAGTATGCGAATGGAACGGTGACGTTTGCCGCTCCGGGAAAACACCTCCTTGTCGTTCAGGGCACCGAAAACTGGACATATACCTCAATCGGAAAAATAGTCCTCGACGGCGGCAACGGAACAGCTGTTATGGGTGCTGTTGCGACAATATCGAAAACTGAGATATCAGTCGGTGAGACATCGCAGGCAGATGTCAGGGCATATCGCAGTGACGGCGGAGAAATAATGCTCTATCCCGATGAAAAGTCGTTTGAAAGCTCCGATGAAAGCGTTGTTACGATTGATGCAAACGGCGTCATCACGGCGCTTTCCGAGGGTGATGCGAAAATAACGGCAACCGTAAGCTGGGACGGTGCAGAATACAAAAGCACCGCGTCAATCAGAGTTGTTCCGAAGACATCAGACGTGAAGATTTTTTACGATTTCATTGATAACTTCATATCGGATGTTCCTTATACAACGGGTGAGCTTACTTTCCTTGCATCGCACAAGCAGACGAACCTTGTCGATACCTATGATAAGACATATGGTTTCTGGAAACTTGCATCCGCTCCGAGCGGGCTTTCCGTAAATCATTGCTATTCGACAAGCAATCCGAGAAACAACGGGTTCCGCGCATATTTCTACAACGACAAAAATTGGTTTGCGATAAATATACGTGTTCCCGTGGCGGATACGTATGATGTCATTCTGGGCTACGATGTTGACAATAGCTTTGAGTCGGATCTGAAGGTTCATATTCTCGATGGTATTGCAACAGATACGGAAATTACAGAAAGTATTGCAAACGGAAGCGGAGTTTGCGGAAGTGTCAACTGCACTAAAGGCAAGCAGGACGGAACGCAAAAAGCTACACTTTCTGCAACAGAGCTTCCGGCAGGTGAGCATACTGTTGTATTCTATGCACCGAATTCGAAGAATGTAAGACTCCACAGCCTCGCACTTTCAGCAGGAAGTGGTGAAAAATCGGCCATTATGTCCGCAGATATGTCGCTTTCACCGAGCGGAAAGCTTTCCGTTTCGGGAATTCTTTCCGATGATAATATGAGTGCGGCGGATATG
>JAFQVE010000313.1 GCA_017408185.1 Oscillospiraceae bacterium
AATGTTATCCGCTTGTTTGACACCATCGTCTCCCCGTCATCAAGGCTGAATGCCGCTTCCTCGACATTGCCGACCGCCGTAACCTCTGCGCGGTAATAATCCTCAACACCTTCGGTGAATCCCGCCGGACGGCAGAGGATATGCCCGATAAGAATAAACAATGTCGAAAGAATAACCGTAACAGCGTAAATAACACTCTGTTTTTTCATTTTCATTGAAATTAACCTCACTATCTGTATCTAACCTGATTGTGAATAATATTGTATCACAAATATTTTTTCTATTCAAGAAAAAACATTAAAGCACAGCTTTTTCAACATAGTATATTGAAAAGCATATTTTTTTATTATATAATAAATACAGATAGGAGGGTGATTTTTAATGAAACTTACATTTATCGGTGCCGCGCACGAAGTTACGGGTTCCTGCACGCTTCTTGAAGCATGCGGCAAGCATATTTTAATAGACTGCGGCATGGAGCAAGGCAGCGACACATACGAAAACGCCGAGCTTCCGCTCTTGCCTGCCGACATTGATGCCATATGCCTGACGCACGCACATATCGACCACTCCGGAATGATTCCCGCACTTACCGCAAAGGGATATACCGGTCCTGTTTACTGTACCGAGGCAACGCATCGGCTCTGTAATATAATGCTTCTTGACTCGGCACACATTCAGGAGCAAGAGGCTGAATGGCAAAACAGAAAGGCAGAACGAGCCGGGCTTGACGTATATCTTCCGGCATACACCGTTGCGGATGCAACAGCTTCTCTTGAGCAGTTCTGCCCGTTCGGTTATAATCAGCCGAAGGAAATATTTCCCGGAATAACGGTAAGCTTTTCCGATGCCGGGCATCTCCTCGGCTCGTCAAGCATACATTTTACAATAACGGAAAACGGCGAAACCCGTTCTGTTCTATTCTCGGGAGATCTCGGCAACATCAGCCGTCCGCTTATCCGCGACCCCGAAAAACCGCCGTATGCCGATTACGTCGTCATTGAGTCCACCTACGGCGACAGACTTCACGGCGAACGTCCGGATTACATTTCTCAGCTTACAAAAATTATGCGTGAAACCTTTTCCAAAGGCGGAAATCTCGTAATTCCGTCATTTGCAATAGGAAGAACCCAGGAGCTTTTGTATCTTTTCCGCATAATTAAAGAGCAGGAGCTTATCCGCGGTTTTGAAAACTTTATAGTCTATGTTGACTCCCCGCTTGCCGTTGAAGCAACAAAGATATATCAGGATAATCTTTTCGATTATTACGACGATGAAGCGCTGGAGCTCATCGAAAAAGGAATTAATCCCATTTCCTTCCCGGGCTTGAGATTGAGCGTCACCTCCGAGGAGTCAAAAGCTATCAATTTCGACATTGTTCCCAAGGTTATAATTTCAGCCTCCGGTATGTGCGAAGCAGGGCGAATACGCCACCACTTAAAGCACAATCTCTGGAAGGAAAACAGCACTGTGCTGTTTGTCGGCTATCAGGCAGAGGGAACACTTGGCAGAAAGCTTATAAACGGCGCCAAGTCCGTCAGTCTCTTCGGCGAGCAGATTCTTGTCAAAGCGCGCATCGAATCTATTGTCGGAATAAGCGGTCACGCCGACCGTGATATGCTTCTTTCATGGCTCGGTGCTATGGAAAAACCGCCGATGAAGGTTTTTGTGAACCACGGTGACGATATCATCTGTGACAGCTTTGCACAGACGATATACAACAAACTACGTTTTACGGCAACCGCACCTTACAGCGGTGACGAATACGACCTCATCTCCGGCGAATGTACCGTTCGCGGAAGAATCGTCAAGCTTACAAAGGTTTCTGAGGGGCGCAGACGCGCAAATCTTGCCTTTGAGCGCCTTATGGCTGCCTGCAGCCGCCTTAAAACCATCATCGAACAAAGCCGCGGACTCACAAATAAAGAGCTTGCGAAGTTTACCGACCAGATAAATGACCTGTGTGACAAATACGCGCGCAAGTCTAAGAAAAAGTAGCAGTATGTATTTATGTAAAACGAATATATGGAGGATATGAGCTATGTCAAGAAGATATTATGCATGTGTATACGGCGGAGCATCCGAAAGAATTCCGGACGCTTACAAAAGCGAAATCCAAAAGCTTGGAAACATAATTGCCGAAAACGGGTTTTCTCTCGTTTACGGTTCCGGTGCTACCGGCTGTATGGGCGCTGTTGCAAGAGGAGTCCGCGAGCGCGGCGGATATGTTATGGGGATATCGCCTGATTTTATAGGTGATTTTGAAGAGATTTTCGACTGCGACAACACGGTTATCGTCGACACAATGAGCGAGCGTAAAACTCTTATGGAAAAGCATGCAGACATCTTTCTCATCGCGCCCGGTGGAATAGGAACGATGGATGAATTTTTCCAGATTCTTACGCTCAAATATCTGCAGCGCCTGACCGCACCGATTGTTGTTCTTAACTTAGACGGATTTTACGATACACTCCTCGCTCTTATTGATGACCTTGTCGGGCGCGGCGCCGTAATCCGCGATATACATAAGCTGTTTGATGTTGTATGCGATGTCAAAGACGATAAGCTTTTAAACTATTTCAAAAGCATAAAATCTTAATAAGAACATGGAGTAATACATATGAAATTCAAGGAATTTTTGAAGCGTAAGGATATTGAAATCTCCGCAAAGCGGTATTTTATTGATGCACTCGGCGCTATGGCGCAAGGGCTTTTTGCATCTCTTTTAATCGGAACAATTCTTTCAACGCTCGGCACACAGCTCGGAATTGATTCTCTTGTTGCTGTCGGCAACTTTGCAAAGGGTGCACAGGGCGCAGCAATGGCAATTGCGATAGGCTATGCACTGAAATGCCCTCCGCTTGTTCTCTTTTCGCTCACCTCCGTCGGAATGGCAGCAAACGAGCTTGGCGGCGCCGGCGGTGCTTTTGCCGTTCTCATCATAACGATTATTGCCTCGGAGCTTGGCAAGGCAGTCAGCAAAGAAACAAAGCTTGATATCCTTGTTACACCGATTGTCACCATCTGCTCGGGAAGCTTTGCGGCAATGCTCATCGCCTCCCCTATCGGCACTGCAGCAACGTACATAGGCGAGCTTATCATGTATGCAACTACTCTTCACCCATTCTGGATGGGCATCATTGTTTCCGTTATCGTCGGCATCGCGCTCACGCTTCCCATCTCCAGCGCGGCGATATGCGCAGGTCTTTCTCTCACCGGACTTGCCGGCGGTGCAGCACTTGCGGGATGCTGTGCCCAGATGGTAGGCTTTGCGGTTATGAGCTTCCGTGAGAACGGCTGGGGCGGGCTTCTTGCACAGGGACTTGGCACAAGTATGCTCCAGATGGGTAACATTGTAAAGAATCCGA
>JAFQVE010000314.1 GCA_017408185.1 Oscillospiraceae bacterium
AAGTGAGGCGTTTCTTCTGTCAGGCTATATCCCAAAAACCATCGGTATGCAATATTCAAAGACACTTCATCCGCTGTTCTGCGCAGTGATGGTAAACCATACAAATGCTGAATTAATACCATTTTAAAAAGAACAACGGGATCTATGCTTGGTCTTCCGTTATCCTCACAATACAGTTCTTCCACAATCTCATATATTTTTGAAAAATCTACCGCTCCACTTATTTGTCTTAACAAATGATCTTGCGGAACCAAGTCCTCTATGCTTATCATCTCTACTTGATATCTGTTTTCGTATCCTTTTTGCATCATCTTTCATCACCTATATTATTATACCATAAAATGATGAAAAAGCCCAGCTCTCGCTGGACTTTTTCAACAGTCTGGCATCAATCTTATGTCAAGATTGATGTTTTTTGAATGAAACGCCCCATGCAAAACATTAAGTTGCTTGCGCTAATGAAATCACCAATGCTTCATATTTACCACAAGGCAAATATTGAAAAGAAAACTCTGTTATGCTATAATTTTTTAGTAAATACCTTGCCGAATAGCAAAAAGGAGATGTTTATTATGAGCAGAAAAATAGCAATCATCGGCGGTGGCGGAAAAATCACCTCTGCCGTTATATTTGAGCTTCTGAACCGTGACAAAACCACGGATTTTGAATTTGCTCTCTTTGGAAGAACCGCAAGCAAAATCCACAATACCATAGAAATATCCAACCGTTTTAATTCGGGAAACGGAAAGGTATACAACGCCGAAACTCTTGAAAATGCACTTGCCGGGGCAGAGCTTGTTCTCTACTGTGCTTCATATGGTCTTGAACCCTATGGCGAATACAAAGCAATGGGAGTCTCTCACGGTGCTTACATAATGGGCATTGCCGAAAAGATAAAGGAAATATGCCCGAATGCCTGGCTTCTTGCAGTAACAAATCCACCCGATATTCCGCTTATGGCGGCAGGTATGAAGTTCGGACTCAAAAAGCTTATCGGTCTTTGCAATGCAACGAGCTTTACAAGAAAAGTTATTTCATCATTTATGGGCTATGAAGAATCCGAGCTTTTCCCCATGGATATCGGCGTAAACCACGAGCTTTGGTTATATGATATAATCTACAAAAACGAGAGTGTGTATGACAATGTACGCTCTGCCCTTCTTCAAAGCTACTCTCCCGACAAGGTCAAGGGCGATTTCCACGAGTCCTTCCCCGAATGGCGTGAGGGCTTTGTAAATAACGTTGCGATTCTCAAAGAAACAGGCTATCTCCACGGCCCGGTCGGCGGTTGTGCCCGTTTCTCAAACCTCCCCTTCACGGGAATGGGAAAGCTTATGAAACGTCCGAGCTATGAGGACTTTGAAAAGTGCCTGAATCCCGAGCTTTCAAACGACGAAATTCTTCGTGTAACAAGGCGTTGTGCCGCAGAATTCCCCATATACATTGCCGATATAATCGCATCTGCACTTTCCGGTGACGGCAAAAAGCACTCCATACTCACAGAGAACTGCGGTGCTGTCCCCTCGCTTCCCGATGATGCTTTCATTCAGCTCACCTGTGGAATAACCAAAGACGAAATAATCCGCCCCACCCCCGAGCTTCCGGAATTTATCAAAGCAACGCTTACATCGAGAGTTCTTCAAAATCACATTCTTGCAAAGGCGCTTGCGGAACAAGACGAAAAGCTCTTAAAACAATCACTCCTCACCTTCCCCGAAAGAGTCCCCTTTGACAAGCTCGATGAAATAATCGCTTCAAACAACACAGAGCCCTATATTTCACTTAATTAGACTTTTGTAATTATGTGAAACGAAAGGACACAAACTGTCACTATTCCCTTTTTCCCCAAAATGTGGTATACTGATTTTATTAAGAAGTATCATGGAGGTGCGTTTATGAAAAAACTTATTTCATTTATCGTTATTCTTTGTATGATGGTATCTCTTCTTCCCGTTTTTGCAGATGATTCTCTTATGACGAGAGACCAGCTTGTGGAGAATTATGAGGCGGTGGAAACTGCCATCAAAAACTCCAAGGGGCAATACGGTTATGCCTCAAGCGGTGATTCCTCCACCCTTTCCTGGGCGGCATCGTATATGATGGAGTCTTACTACCACATTTATGAAGTTACTAAAAACACCAAATACTTAAAATCCCTGGGTGAGCAATTTGAGGAGGCACTTCGCAACCTCAATTATGATTATGGCGAAACCCGTCCCGGTTGGGATGCACCAAACTACTCGGTAAAGCGGGTAACTGCCGCAAATTCGGAATTCAATGGCACACTTTCCGCCGAAAATCCGAATTCGCAAACCGGTGACGGATGGAAAATAAAATCCGTTTCCGATTCTTCAAACGTTAAGATTGAAGCCACCTGCGGTGTGAGCAACAGCAAAGGACTTCACCTTACTGCAGGAGGCGGAAAGGCACAGGGAATTCTTCACTTCTTCCCCACATACGCCGCAAATGCCATATATCAGGTTAATTTTTCAGTAAAAGGCGATGCAGATTTTCGCTTGTATCTTTTTAATAACAAAACAAACGAAGTCATTCTAACCCTTGACGGCAGAGATTATATCCCCGTAAATGTTTCTGCCACAAGCTGGAAAACTTTTACGCTCCGTTTCCGTGTTCCCGCTGATGGTTCTCTCCTTTCCTTGCATTTTGAGATTCCCGAAACCTGCGAAAGCGGCGACATCTATCTTGACAATGCATCATTCAAGCAAGCGGCACAGTTCCAGGTTCACGACACAATGGTGCTTGCCACAGGTGCAAAGTTTGCTCTCGCAGTTCACAGAGATGAAAAGCTTGCCGCAAAGATGTTTGACAATAAACGCACCTACAAGGACGTTGCAGACGAGTTTCTTCCGATGATTGAGCTTCTTGTTGAAAAGTGGGCTCCCTATTGGCGTGAGGTGGACGAGGACAAAGGCGTATATGTATGGCCGAAGGACGATTCCTCCTCTTATGCCGACAACACGCTTCCCCACAACCAATACATAAAGATGGCGTGTGTTATGATGCCGCTTTATGAGATTACCGGCAAAGCGGAATATCTTGAGAAATCGGAACGTATGCTCCGATTCTTCAAGAGCAAAATAACAACTGTCGGCGAAGGTGAAGATGCGTATTTCCGCTGGAATTATTATGACCCTGCTTTCTCAACAGACTATCTCAGCGCAAGTCCCGAAGACATTTCCCACGGTTGTCTTGAACTTGATGCGGCAATTATGGGATATGAATATGGACTTGTATTTGACGAATCCGATATGAAGAAGTTTGCAAACGCATTCGTCAAGATGCTCTGGGACGGAAATTTTGAAAATCCCGTTCTTTATAACAATCTCGTAGACAATCCTGCAGCCTCTAACTATCACAAAGCAATGACTTCGGATTCAAACGTCCGTGACTGGGCAAGACTCGGAAAATGGAATCGTGATATTCCCGTTGCAATAGTAAATTATATGCAAAACCACAGCCCCAAAAGCGGACATCCCACAAAGATGCTTGCTTATGCCTATGCACTTCCTTATATCTACAATCCGCTGATCTGGACATATATTGACGGCAATATCAACAATGCCGTTCAGGTCGAAGGAAACGAAGAGCCAGTTTCTGCAACGATTTGCGCAAATGACGGTGTTGACGAAAAAGTACTCGAAGCTACCACCTGGACAGTTACAAAAGATGGTGAACCTTTCGCATCCGATACAGGCAAAACTTTTACCTTCACACCTGACGGACAAGGAGCTTATCAGGTTTCTGCCTCGACCCTTACATTTACCGCAAAAGCTTCATTGACCGTAACAACCATTTCCGGCGGTGGCGGTGACGAAGATGACGAAGGTGACAATGAAGATCCCGAAGACGCACCCTCCGGTGGCGGTTCATCCGGTGGTGGCGGTTCATCCGGTGGCGGTGGCTCATCCGGCGGTGGTGGCTCATCCGGTGGTGGCGGTTCATCCGGTGGCGGCGGTTCGTCCGGCGGTGGTGGCTCATCCGGTGGCGGTGGTTCGTCCGGTGGCGGTGGCGGAGTTTCCTCTGCTCCTTCCAAAACTCCCGAAAAGGAAGAAGAAAAACCCTCCGATGAAGAAATCAAGCCTTCACCAATCACTCCCCAAAAGCAGTTTAATGATGTAAAAGAAAACGACTGGTATCACGAGGCTGTAAACCATTCCATTGAAAAAGGATATATGAACGGTGTCAGCGATACCGACTTTGACCCACAAGGTAATATGACCCGTGCAATGCTTGCAAAGGTTCTTCACAATATGGAGAAAAATCCAACCCACAATGCAGAAAATAAATTCTCCGACATAAAAGACGGAGAATGGTACACAGAAGCGGTTTTGTGGGCGTCTGAACAAGGTATCGTAACAGGTTACGGCAACGGAAACTACGGTGCAAACGATAACATAACCCGTGAACAGCTTGCCGTTATGCTCTGGAGATATTCCGACAGTCCGAAATCCGATTGCGAACTTACCTTTGACGATGCAGAAAAGATAAGTCCCTGGGCACTTGATGCTATGCGCTGGGCGGTTGAGAAAGGTATTCTCAACGGAAAGAGCGCAAAAATCCTCTCTCCCGAAACCTTTGCAACGAGAGCAGAAGTAGCGCAGATGCTTATGAACTTCTCGGAAGCATTTTCTGAATAAAAGTAACAACCCCTTCGCCGAAATTTCGGCGAAGGGGTTTCAGACTGTCGAAAAAGGTGCGAGACCACAAGCGAAGAAACATATGCAGGGAACGACAACCGGTCGTTCCGTCTCGGATTTTGACAAAACCTGATTTTCAGAAAGACGCATAGTTTTTGCAAAAGTCCTTGAAACATCGAG
>JAFQVE010000038.1 GCA_017408185.1 Oscillospiraceae bacterium
AACGCCGAAGCCGCGCATAATGCGCCATTTGTAGTGGTCACCGCCGAGCCATACCTCCGTGATGCTTTCATAATGCTTATCCTCTGCAATTTCCTGAGGGTTCAAGTGGCAATGATAGTCAATTATCGGAGTTTTTTCAGCAACCTCGTGATAAAGGCGCCTTGCTGTTTCTGTTTTCAAAAGAAAATCCTGATCCATAAACTTTTTCATATTTAATCACCGTATCCTGAAATGAAATTTCATCTCATCAATTCACCTTATATATAATATAACAATGCCGATGTATTTGTCAAGCACCATAAAACAAAACCAAACAGATTACACATCGCACTTTGCAACGAGAAGAATCCCTTCCTGTGCGCGCCCTGCGGTTTTTATTCCGAGCGGGCAGGGAAGTGCACGGTCACGTATACTGCAGACTGCACTGCCACTTATAACACCGTCTTTTTCCGAGGCGTAAGAGCCGAGAATTTCGCGGCCGTTGACGGTTATGTGAGCTTCGCCTCCTTTGCCGGAGGTTACAAGGAAAAACAGACAGTACATTCCGGGAGAGTCTATCACGATTTTTGACATATCGCTCCCATTAAGCCATGCCGGCGGCGGGGAAGAGACGTACATTGCATATGTATCCGATGAGCGTTTTGGAAAAAAGAGCAGAGAAAATTCCCGCCCGTTTGTGTTTCTGTGCATACCGCGTCCTCCGAAAGATGTGTTGCTTTATCTTATTCGGAAGAGACGGAAAGTGTGAAGACATAAAAAATCCTGCAGAGCTCTGCAGGATTTTTTATGGTAAATTCAAATTGCTTAAATTACTGAGCAGCGTTAGCCTTCTTTGCCATCTGGCTCTTTTTGCGAGCACCGCAGTTCTTGCTGATGATACCCTTGCGAACTGCAACGTCGATGCTCTGTGCTGCAAGATTGTATGCTGCCGGAGCGTCGCCGCCCTCGGAAATAGCGGCCTCACACTTCTTAAGCGATGTCTTAAGCTGAGACTTCGCAGCCTGGTTACGTGCTGCGTAGACCTTTGTCAACTCAACGCGCTTCTTTGCAGATTTAATATTGGGCAAAGCGTCCACCTCCTTAAAGTACTTGTTATTGTTACCGAACTATTCTACCATTAAATTGAAAGAATTGCAATAGTTTTTTTCAAAATTTTTTAAATTTTGTATATGTGCACCGAAAATACGAAAAATAAGTAGCAGATATGGGGTGATTTTTATGAATAATGTACGTACCGACCTTGCGCTTGAAGCCCGCGAGGTATGGCAGGAAAGCGCAGAAGAAAACACTTCTCTTCGCGGAGTGTGGGCGCGCGAGCTTGATGAGGAGGGGTTTCATATAACGCGGGTTAAAATTTTAAATGAAGAAGGAGAGAAAAACCTTGGAAAACCGCGCGGTGCATACACAACCGTTGAGCTTGAGGGTATATCTCGTCGGGACACAAATTCATTTCCGCGGGCTATTTCTGTTGTTGCAAAAGAGCTTTCAAAGCTTTTGCCGGAAACGGACGGGTGTGTGCTTATTGTCGGGCTGGGCAATTCCGATATAACGCCTGATGCCGTCGGAACGTGCGCGACAGAGCATATTGTGGTGACGCGGCATCTTGTCGAAAAGATGCCGGAGCTTTTCGGGAAGCTGCGCGCGGTTTCCGCTGTCACTCCCGGAGTTCTCGGCATGACGGGCGTTGAGAGCGGGGAGATAATACGCGGCGTTGCAGAGCATATAAAGCCGGATTATATAATAGTTATTGATGCGCTTGCCTCGATGAAGCTTTCGCGCCTTTGCAAAACCGTGCAGATTACGGATACCGGTATTGTTCCGGGATCAGGCGTAGGGAATGCGCGAAGTGCCATAACGCGCGAAACGATGGGCTTTCCGGTGATAGCGGTGGGCGTGCCTACGGTTGTGGATATTGCTACGATTATCGGGGATTTTGCAGACGATTCGGGGATAGAGCTTCCGGCGGAAACCCTTTCGGAATACAGTGAGAGGCTTCTTGTGACACCGAAGGATATAGACGTTAATATAGCTGACATCGGAAGGATACTGGGATATGCGATAAATTCTGCCTTGCAGAAGGGGATGAGTATCGCGGAAATGGACGAGTTTTTGTCGTGATGCTTATTTGCTTGAACCGGAGAAGCGGTTTTTCTTGATTTTGCGAGCTTTGTAATGTATAATGAATACAATATTGTTATATGGAGGCAGTTTCTATGAAGTATGAAGAATATGTAACTCAGCTTGGTTTTACGCCTGAGGAGTTTAAAATCGTTTCGGATATCGACGAAAAATGCAGAAACGAATATGCGGAGGAATTATCCCGTGCCCGCAGTGAATACGACAAGGGCGATGAAGCGTTTGCCGAATATCTTTTCGCATTTGCGGATAAGTCGGGAATCCCGGTCAATACGCTTAACCTCTACCTCTACCTCCGTCTTATGGAGGATACATATAAAGAGTATGAAAAGCGCGGCATAGGTAAGGATATTTTCATTGAGAACATAAAAGGCTTTCCGGTTGTAAGCCGCCTGCCTCTTGATGTCGGGCAAGAGTTCGGCTTTCCTCAGCCTGTTTACCGTTCGTGGTTCCGTCGCAACTTAGACTGCACAATATACCGTCTTGGCCGTCTTGAGTTTGAGCTTGTACAGGCGCCGTGCGATATGGAGGTTGACGGCAAATCCGTAAAAGAGGGAGAAATGTGCATATCTGTCCATATTCCGCGCTTTGACAGCTTTGAAGAAGAGGCTTGCGAAGCCTCATATGCCCGCGCCCGCGAGTTCTTTAAGAAATATTATAATATGGATAACATTATCTTTATGTGTCATTCATGGATGCTCTATCCGTGGCTTTGCGAGGTGCTCCGCGAGACATCTACGATCGCAAGATTCCAGAAGAAGTTCAAGATTATTCAGGTTGATGAAACCGATGCCGGTATCGGCTGGATTTTCGGCTCGGGCGCAGGGCTCGGGAAAAAGGTAGAGTCTGTCGAGGATTATCCGGAGGATAATTCCCTCCGCCGTGCGGCAAAGCAGAGACTGCGCGAGGGCAAAAAGCTCGGAGCAGGTCTTGGCATAAGGCTGTAAGAAGAAAGGAAAAGAAATGACGACAATACTTCTTGTAAGGCATGGTGAGAGTTCGGCAAACCGCGATAATCTTTTTGCGGGAAATTATGATGCCGAGCTTCTTCCGCGCGGATTTGAGCAGGCAAGCCTTACTGCACATTACATAGAGGAAAACTACAATGTTTCGGCAGTTTATGCAAGCGATCTTCACCGCGCATACAATACGGGGAAAACCATTGCCGAAAAGCTGGGGCTTACAGTTGAGACAGACAGACGTTTCCGCGAAATTTCCGCAGGTGAATGGGAGGGAGTTCCGTTTGAGAGCATCATAAAAACCCATCCCGGGGAGTTTAAGAAGTGGGCTGAAGATATCGGAAACAGCTCATGCCCCGGCGGGGAAAGCGTTTCACAGCTTGGTGAGAGGATGATGGCGGCTTTGCGGGAAAAAGCAGAGGTAAACGACGGAAAAACGATAGTCGTTGCATCTCATGCAACACCGGTGCGCGTGGCATATTCTTTGGCAAAGTACGGCACGGCAGGAGATATGGGAAATCTTTCGTGGCCGTC
>JAFQVE010000315.1 GCA_017408185.1 Oscillospiraceae bacterium
TCTGTCAAATACATTTTTTGATAGGAGAATGATATGGACAATTTAGTTGAGTTGGAAAAAATACTTGATAACATAGTTTTTCTTTCGGATACGTTTCTTGCGCTGGAGCTTGCCATGCAGAATAATTCTTGCGTGATTCCGGCAAATGCGCTTACCGTACCGAATGAGATGCTGAAGGAATATTCTCAAAGTGCGTGCAGGCTGTGCGGTGAGCTTATCACAAGCGGAGCGAGTTAAAAAATAAATTATGCAAAAAGCTGTGACGGAAATTTTCTGTCACAGCTTTAAAGCTATTTTATTTACTTAAGCTCATCAAAAAGCTTTGTCATACCTTCAACGATGATATCATCGCCGCCGGGGGCAAGGGAAGAGCTTCTTGCCTCGTATCCTCCCTCATCATATGCCTGAGTTGTCGGGATATATCCCCCTGCGGTGTTTGTAAGACAGCAAAGAACTGTTTCCTTAAACGGAGATGCTGCCGCAATTCTGTTTCCTATCTCGGTAAACGGTTCACCGCCGATTCCGGCAAAAACAAGCTCGCCGATTTTGATGGCAGAGAGATAAAACGGGAAAGACTCCGGACCGTTTTGGAGTTTTACAATTCTCTTTGCTTCCGCAACTACGGTTGTAAGCTCCATTTCCTTATACGGAAGCTCGTCATCACGTCCGTTTTCGTGAAGAGTCCAGATTCTTTTTGCTTCTTCAAGCTTGTCGTTTTCCTGATGTGAGGGAAGATCAACTCTTGAAAAAGCATACGAAATCTTATCGGCATTTATCCTTTCTGTAATTGAGTAGATAGAAAGAACTGCCCCTGCGATTATTCTACCCATATGACGTGCGAGCTCAAGGCTTCGCGGAACGCTGTCAAAGTCAATGACGGATATTGCACGCTCGCCTGCAGACGGCGCAGGATTGACGTGGTTTACATCGCCCTGGAAGCCCTGGAGGAACATACATTTTGTTCCGGGAAGAGCCGATTCAAGGGTGGAGCAGACATAACCGGGGAAGTCTGCACTGATAAATTCACCGCCGACGGAATCCGGATGCGTGCCGAAATTTACAATTAATATATCATCTGCACCGCTACGCACGAGCTTTACAAGCTTAACCGTTTCATTCGGAGAACCGAGTGCGTGGTCAATATCGGGATTGCCGACACCGGGGTTTGTTGCGACTGAGCCGTCGCGCATACGGTAGCGGCGGATGAAGGAAATCCCCTTTGCCTCGCTGCATGCAGTTTCAATCTCTGTTTCTTTTAAATCTGCAATTGCATAAACTGCCGCATCACGCACGCTTGTAATGAGAAATTCATCATAAGCATCGCTGCTTCGAAGCTCGGATGCAAAGTCCTTTCCGATAACGGGACCTGTATGGGTGTGGGAGAGGTTTATAAATATCGCTTCGCGTGGTATGTCGCACGCAGAAGCAACTGTATCTTTCATAGAGTCAAAATATTTTTGTGAAAGCTCGCACACATCAACTGCGATAACAACAGCCTTTTTATCCCCGTCATCAAATGCAACGGCGCGGACGAATAAATCATCCGCTATTCCTTTTACAAGACGTTCTTCATAATATCCGCATATCGGTGCACCGTAGGGCGGGTTAATACATACTTTGGAAAAACCTGTTTTCATAAAGCAGTCCTTCTTTCGAAACTGAATTTTATTGTATTATAGCAGAAACAAAACAGTAAATCAATAGATAATCAAAACTTTTCTCCAATAAATGAATAAAAAATATTTTTTGAAAATTTTGTAGAAAAGTATTTAAATCAGACACAAGATGTGGTACAATATATAATGATTATGTATATATTCATAAGAATGGGGAATTTTTGAAAATTATGAATGTTAAAGAGCTTCCGGAAGAAATGCTTTGCCGTCAGCAGGAATATATCCGCGCTGTGGCAGATTTAAATATGGGAAAGCGTCCAACCGCGTTTGTTGACACTTACGGCTGCCAGCAGAATGAGGCGGACAGCGAGATTATCCGCGGTATTCTCATGGAAATGGGATATACTCAGGTGTTTGACGAAAATGATGCCGACCTTATTGTTATAAACTCCTGTGCCGTGCGCGAGCACGCAGAGCAGAGAGTTCTCGGAAATGTAGGTCAGCTTATTCACGTCAAGAGAAAAAGAAATTGCCTTATCGCAGTGTGCGGGTGTATGGTTCAGCAGCCGCAGATGGCAGAAAAGATAAAAAAGAGCTATCCGCACGTAAAGCTCGTTTTCGGCGTTCACGCACTGCTGCGTTTTCCGGAGCTTTTATACCGCGCATTGACCGGTGAAAAGCGCGTGTTTGATATTGAGAAGTCTGACGGATATATTGCAGAGGGGCTTCCGGTATTGCGCAAGGACAAAACAAAGGCGTGGGTTTCGATAATGTATGGGTGCAACAACTTCTGCACCTACTGTATCGTGCCTTACGTCCGCGGAAGAGAGCGCTCACGTGATCCGAAAAAGGTTGTCGCCGAGGTTGCGGCGCTGGTGCGCGAGGGCTGTCGTGACGTAACGCTTCTCGGTCAGAACGTAAATTCATACGGAAATGACCTTGATGAGAACGTGGATTTTTCTTCGCTTTTAGAAATGATAAACGACATACCCGGCGATTTCAGAATCCGCTTTATGACAAGCCACCCGAAGGATGCAACGCCGCGTCTGTTTGATACGATGGCAAAGTGCGAAAAGGTTGCAAAGCACATTCACTTGCCGTTCCAGTCGGGCAGTGACAGAATACTGTCTCTTATGAACCGTCGGTATGACAGCACGAAATACCGTGAGCTTGTCTCTTATGCAAGAAGCAAAATGCCTGACATTTCCGTAACGAGTGACGTTATAGTCGGCTTTCCGGGTGAGACGGATGAGGATTTTGAAGAAACTATGCGCCTTACGCGCGATATCGGCTTTGACGGCTTGTTTGTATTTATATATTCAAAGCGAAGCGGCACGCCTGCTGCTGAGATGGAGGATCCCACGCCCCGCAGTGAAAAGGTGGCACGTTTTCAGCGCCTTTTTGATTTGCAGGACAGCATGACCGAAGAAAAAAGCAGAAAGCTTCTCGGTGCAGAAGTTGATGTTCTTGTTGAAGCCGTTCAGGAGGAGCAGAACGGATATAACCTTCTTGCAAGGTGTGAAAGCAACCGTCCGGTTTATGTAAAGGGAGAGCCTTCCCTTGTGGGTAATTTTACAAAAGCGCGCATTACCGATTCCTCAAAATGGGGAATGTACGGTGAATTAATTTAAACGAAGTGGGTAACGGTATGAGTGAGCAGAAATATTCTCCGATGATTGAGCAATATCTCCAGATTAAAGAGCAGAATAAAGACAGCATTCTGTTCTTCCGTCTTGGTGACTTTTATGAGATGTTTTTCGAGGATGCTAATATCGCATCGCGTGAGCTTGAGCTTACGCTTACCGGAAAGGAATGCGGTATGCCTGAGCGCGCACCTATGTGCGGTGTTCCGTATCATTCAGCTGAGACCTATATCGCACGTCTTATCGCAAAAGGGTATAAGGTGGCAATATGTGAGCAGACTGAGGATGCCGGTAAAGGGAAAAAGCTTGTCCACCGTGATATAGTAAGAGTTGTCACTCCCGGTACGGTCATTGAGAACACGATGCTTGATGAGAACAGTAACAACTATATTTGCAGTATATACGTTGCCGGAACGACTGCCGCAGTGTGCTTTATAGACATTTCAACCGGCTCGGCGTCAAGCTGTGAGCTTTCGGGAAGCGATGTAAAGGATCAGATTATCAGTGAGATAGTCAAGTTTTCACCGAGTGAGGCAATTGTAAACTTTGATTTTTCTCTGGACGCTTTTTCCTGCGACTATATGAAGAAAAATCTCCGCATTAATGTTGAGTGCGGTTATGATGAGGGCTTTTCTCTTGAAAATGCCCGCGATGCCATTTGTGCGCATTTCAGTGTGAGCGAGCCTTCTGCTGTAGGTTTTGCGGAAAACAGCCCGACGGTCAATGCTGCCGGCGCACTTCTTGCCTATATTCATCAGACTCAGAAAACAAACCTTTCACATATAAA
>JAFQVE010000316.1 GCA_017408185.1 Oscillospiraceae bacterium
CGCCTTTGAAATCCGCAAAAACACCGAAGGCATTCTTTTCCAGGTAATTCGCATACTCAAGATACTTTTTATCCCCGAAAATGTTATACGCAAGACGGTATGTAATTATCGCCTCACACTGAGTCCACCAATAGCATACCTTCTCTTGATTTCCGAACGGTGCTGTTTTCACATCCCGCATTGTCGGAATAAGCCTGCGCGCCTTTTCAAAGCCTTCCGCCATTGCGTAATCACACAGTTTTCTTCCGAAATCGCGATACTCATCATTGTTTTTCACTTCGCCCTCGCACATTACAAACCACGCTGCCTCAAACACATGACCGGGACAAGACTGCATTGCGCCGTCTGCAGTAAGTATTTCCCCGCTTTCACTTACCTTTTCAAAAACTGTGCGGTATTCGTCGTTGACATATCCGCCGTGCATCATTTCATCTATTGCCATCTTTGCAAGCTCATCATATTTTTCTGCATTCCTGCCGACATTTCTGATAAACTGAGCCATCGAGAGGACAAGCAAATTGGGACCGAAGCTGCGGACAACACCTTCTTCTGTCTGCTTTTTGCTTCGTTTTTCCCTGTACCACGCTTCGACAGTATCATAATACTTATTTGCAAGCTGCCAGACCTCTTCTTTGTTACAAGCTTTGTAATATTGAGCAAGCCCCATAACAGCGTGCATTTCACTGTGAAACAGTGCAGGACTTATCTTTTTTGCAGTTCCGTCGCGTTCCGTAATATGCGCAAGTCTTCCGTCCGGAAGCTCGCATTTTTCGTAAAAACTATAAAGCCGCTCGCACATATCAAGATATTCCTGCCGCTGTTCCACGGTGTTATACGCAACGGCATATGTCCACATTGAACGACCGATGAACCAGACGTTTTTATCTTCGCAATACACGTTTCCGTCTTTGTCCAGATGCGTCATAATTCCGCCGTGAACATTATCAACAGCATTCTTTATCCAGAACGGCAGAATATCCTCTGTAAGATATTTTCTGTAATTCATAATATTTTCCCTTATTTCGCAAACTTCTTACAAAACGGGCAGTCCGGCTTTTTGCAGAGAAGCGCAAACTCATCCTCAGAAAGCATCTGCATAGTGATGTCATAAAGCTCACGCAGCTCCATACGGTAAAGCGTTGAGAGACCGAAAGGCACCTCATATATATGCAGTCCGCGGCGAATTGCTTCTTTGTAAAAATCATTGTCAAGTCCACCGTAAAAGTTCCGGCAACCGAAGAGCTGTTTTTCTATCATTGCAATTTTCGTTCTGCCTTCTTCATCTATATACTGGACGCACGCAGGCTCGGTATAGGGTACGTTTGCCATAACCTCAACATAGTGCAAAAACGTATTTGCCGCAGGAGAGCATCCGAGAAACACTACGCTTGCGTTTTTATCAAGAGCTTTTCCGAGCGGTGAGCTTTCTCCCGTAGGTGCATCGAGAAGTCCGTGACCTGCTACAAGCGCTTCCGCATCCTTTCCGATTGCAACCCATTCGTGCGTTGCGTGACCTGAGCGGAAAGAATCCTTTCTCTTCACCATTGCTTTCGGAAGAAGCCCTGTTTTTACGGTCTTATCGCGCAAAGCTCCATCCGCTCTCGTATCATGCGGGCGGAAGAAATATCCTTTGTTTACATCCCCGTCAAACATAAGATACGGGAAGGTAAAGGCAGGTGCCATAAATGCTCCGTCTTCCCCGAGGGTGTTCTGCAGCGCTTCGGTCATTGCTTCTGCGCCGCCCTTGAGATATCCGAGATTTGATATTCCGGAGTGGACAACCACGGTATCTCCGTGCTTTATGCCAAGCTCGATAAGCGCCTCTGAAAGAGCTTCCTTTGTCAGCGGATTTTCAGCCTTCATCGTAAGATATCCGTATTCCGAGAACATTATGCAATAGTGAAGCCAGCGCTTTATTTCTGCTTCCGTATAGAGAATGCCTTTATCCCACTCCGCTTCCTCTATTGCGGTGCGGAGAGTTTTCTTTCCGTCCATTTTTGAGAACACTTCGGCAAACTTGTTATATAGCATACCGCCAAAGCCCATTGTTCTTTTCTCAGGAGGTATGCAAAGCATATCGTGCGGAAATCCGCGCATTGCACGGGAGAAAACAAAGCTTTCGCAATAGTCAAACCACGGTGTTTTCTCCGTCTTTTCAGGTGCGTCCGGAATATTTTTCGGCACCCTTACCTTTTCTGCAAAAGGCTTTATCTCATCAACATTGCCCCAAAGCGCGAGATTCTCTATTTTGCTCTTTTCCCTATGAAGCAGATATTGCATACGCGCCCTTGCATCCGTTCCCGGGCGCACGCTTTTTTCCGCTTCCGCCGCAAGAATTTCATTTGCCTTTGCAGCTGCATCGGGAAGAATCTCTAAAACCTCTTCTTCCGTAAGTGCTGCCATTGCGCGCACCCACTCTGCGGCGTATGCAAAGTTTATCCTCGCGGCATCTGCATCCATTATGCTTTCATCCTGCGCAGAATTGTGATGATAGCCATACGGATTGTGAAGAATCCACACCGTCGGCATACCGATTGTGCTGTCGTTAAAGAAGGTGTCATCACCCATTCCGTGATCTTGTTTTGTCACCGTATATTCAGGATGGTTTTCTTTAAAGCTTGCATCTACTCTGTCAAGGATAATATTTCCCGCAAAGCCGGGTAAATCCGAGCCCTCGCGTGATTTCAGTTCATTGTGTACGGACTTATCCGTTGACGAAGTAAAGCCGTCCATGTTTATCGCGCCGATTGTTCTGCCGGACAAATCTCCGCCGTAATGCTCGCACAGTGCGCTCATTCCGTAAAGCTCAGATGCAAACACAACGCGCACGCTGTAACGAAGCTTTATCTTTCCGGAATCCGCAAGCTCTCGCAGAGCTTTGAGAATCTGTATTGATGCAACAACTCCGTTTGCATCATCGTCAACAAGCGGTTCGCAGGTATGTGCAACAACCCACACCTCGCGCTTGTCCTCTCCGGGAAGCAGGGCGCTTACTGCGGGGTATACCGTTTCATATCTTCTTGCATCGGAGAAGATATGCGCCTTTACCGTTCCGGTGCTGCACGCCTGACGGAGCAGTGTTCCGTTTCTCTCCGATATCTGAAACGAGATAAACTCCCGCTCATTCGCGGTTATATGCCAAACTCCGTATTCCGTTGCGGAGTTTGCCCAGTAAATGCCGTCGGGGTTTGCGTTCGGGTTCTCGGAATAGTCCGACACCCAGCCGATTGCACCAAGGTCAAGAAGCATTCTTACTGCTTCACAGCGCGGCATCGTCCTGTGGTCGAGAAGCACAAGCGCACCGGTTACATCCGCACCCATCTTCATCTGTGATTCGGTGATAATCTTTACATCAAGCCCCTCGGGCGGGGTTGATACCGAATGCTTAACCGCGTGAAGCGGCTCACGCTCATAATCGGCAATTACCGGATTTTGAAGCCCCGGGATTTTCGTCGTTATCTCAAGGCTCATTTTGTCGACATCCCAGCCTATCGGCATACATTTATCCTGATAGCACGTTTTGCCGTCTGCCGGAAATTCGATGTATTCCGCATCAAAGCCTTCCTTCCGAAGCAGATTGTATGTATATTCCGCCGCAGCCTTGTATGCCGGAAACGTCTGTTTTCGCTCAAGGCGATATATATTCAGCGTATGCTCCGTAAAGTATTCGCTGTTAAATATATCTTCAAATGTCTTTATATAGTTTTGCATATTTTCACCTTTCCTCAGAGCTTCACCGTTTTCATTTCAAGAGACTTAAGTATCACCGTTTTTTCTTTGCCGTTTTTTATCGTCTTAACCTTTATCGTCATATCATAATCGGTATTGAGCAAATACACTTTATCCCCTTCATACACCGACCAGCGGAGTCTGTCGCTGCCGAGAACCTGTATGTCAGCTTTTCGTGCGCTTGCCGTTATCATCTCACGCACGAGCGTACGGTAAAGCGGTGACACCGCGGGCTGTCCCGGATAATCAACAGCCGTTACAAGCGTTGCAACGCCTTTTCCGATTTTATTCTCAATCACAGCGGGGAGGATGGACGGGTCCGCCATAAATGCATCGGTAAGCAAAGCTGTTTCAACTCCACCGCAAAGCTCAAACTCTGCCCAGTCTGCATAACCGGCAGAATATATCGGATCGCAGAACAAATCGCGGCTTCCGGGGTATACTGCATTTTCATCAAGCGAGCTGTAGCGGAATTTGATACCGGCATTCGAGGATATAATCTTCCCTGTGAAGCTGCAGCCGAAAAGCTTTTTGATTTTTTCTTCCGAAACGGGTGTAAATTCCCCGCCGCGAACAACGGATGTATTAAGATGCGCCGCACTCATAAGAAGATGCCCGCCGCGGTTTACATACTCATAAAGCTTCGCCATATCCTCTTCCGTCATGCTGTTCCAGCCGAGGAAGATAAGATAATCATATCGCGAAAGGTGCTCTGCATCCGCTTCTATCGGGACGATGTCATACATCCCATATGCAGGAGCAGCAGAAAAGTCCTGCTCTCCGAAGTTTGCTATATCATTCCACGTCCGCCTTGTGCCGATTTCGTCGAGCAGGCGCCACGAGTGCTCCGCATCGCCGTGTCCCCATTCTTTACGGTTAAACTGGTTCCACACGGAGCTTCCGCCCCAGCCGCCGTAAGCATCGTGACGTCCGGACACGAACGCAAGCTTAACCTTAGGGCCGCCTGACGGGCGTGCATCCCGCTTTATATAATCCATCATATCTTTAAGGACTTTTCGGTATTCGGCACAGAGAACCGAGCCTGCGGCACAGTTATACCCATAAGCTGAAATAAGCTCATCTCCGCTTTCAAGGCAAAGTGCGTTTGTTCCGGCAAGGTACGCATATTTATATGCAAGCTCAAGCCTTTTCCTTTTGAGAACGTCATCGTGGCGCATACCGCCGTACCATTCGTGAGCAACATAAGTTCCCCACATTTTGGAATCGTAAGCGCGCGCAACGCCGCGAAGCGATGACACAAGAACATCCGGGCTTCCGCACATAAGCTCAAGCATCGGAATCGTAACGCCCGCTTCGGCGTTGTATTTATTAAGCCCCGTGGCCTCTACGGAAACTATTGCAGGAACACCGAGCTTTCTGTCTATCTCTATGTATTTCGAGACATCCGCAACATAACCTTCATGAGCTGCCTTCATATCCGGATAATCTGTTTTTACCTCAGTGGTATCCTTTCCGGCACCCTCGCCGCGGTTGAAATACCCGGCGAACTTGCACGCAAAGGAGCTTCCCGTCTCGCCTATCATATCACCGATGTAATACTCTCCGGCGACTTTCTTCATCTCGTCCACGGTTTCTTTATCAAAATGGCTTTCCCTGCCGTCCGGCGCGTGCTGGATGGTATAAAGGAAAATGAAATATATCTTGTTCTCCGCCATATACCTTGCCCACTCAACAAAATAATGCTGCGGAATAGGTATGCGGCGCCCCATATACCCCGGGCGAATCGTTACGAAATTAAGCCCCGGCTTTACGCAACGCTCGTAAATCTCATCAATAACCTTTTCCGGGTCAAAACCGTGCTCCCCTATATGAACACCGTTTAAAACAATGTCTTTATCCATAAATATTTCCCTCACTTTCAGCAATAAACAGAGCGAGGATAACCCGCCCTGTTTATTGTAGCATTTTCGAAAACAACTCACAAGGTGCAAACTTGTATATTCGGGCAAATCTGCAAAAAGCGTGAGCCGGGGATATACCTTATCATACCTTCCGGCAAGCTTTGCCACATCAGGTAAGTATGCAGGATATCTGCCGCTTTCCATTCGAGGTTATCAGTTATACATATCCCCGTCCGATATTATTTCATAATACCAATCGTCCTTACTGTTTACGCAAACCCTTGCGCTGCCGATTTCATCAGAAACAATTGTTTCCTCAAGTCTCTTATTATAAAAATTATAGTCCTGAACATACTTTTTATAATATTTAGTGTACATAGAGCGATGATATATTGCATCATTCGGTATATACATAACCTTAGGGTTCAATGTGAGGATGAACTGAGGACTGATATCGCAGATAAAATGATGGTTTCCGAAGAACCAATCACAAGAAAGTTCATCGGTGCGCTTTTGCTTTATCATATCATACATATATCTTTCCTGACAGAAAGCATAGTTATCCGCTCCGTGGTAATAACGGAAGCCGTTATAATCAAGCATAAACGAAACTGATGTTGAGTTTTCATAATTATGCTCATTGATGCGGTAGAACGGATAGTTATAAACCTCCATTGCCTCACCGTTTTCATCAAAGCGGCTGTTGAGCACATCCATCGTCACTCCGCCAAGATCCCAGATTTCGTGAAGCTCGTCATAGTAGCAGAGCATAGTGGAATCAATATATCCGAAATCTTTCAGATAATCGTATCTCTCCTGCTTATCGGCTTTGACAAGCGCATCTGCTTTTGTCTGATCAGGGATTTTTATTCCGTTCATCTCGAGGATTTCTTCCTTCATACCGGTGTGGTCTTTATGGAAATGAGTAAGCAGATAATAATCAAGCTTTATGTTGTGCTTTTCAAGGTAAGGAATAATATCTTCCTTTGCGTTTTCCTCGTACCCTGAGTCGATAAGCATATTTTTGCCGTTAGGAAGCTTTATGAGCGTTGAGTTTCCTTTTCCGACATTGAAATTTATATATTCAAGCTCGGTTTTCGGTGCTGTGTCACACACAGTTAATTCCTGCGTAAGAACTTTACCGCTTTCAAGATAGTAATTCAGCGTATGCGTTCCGACCGGAAGCTTCAAAACAGCTTCTTTATCAGGAAATACGCTTATCATAGTTTCCTCAACCGTCCTTGTTCCCTTCAGTTCGGTTGTGAATGGGATTTCAACGCCGTTTTCTGTTTCTATCTTTACAAGCTTATCCTTATAGTTTGCGATAAGGCTCTGCGGAGTTTTGGGACTGTCGAGGAAAAGTGTCGCCTTTGTCGGTGAAATGCTGTATGGCAGCGGATTCGTTTTTCCGCGGTTTTCAATATATGAAATTTCAAACGGCAGAACCCACACAGGCAGCTTTGTCTGAGAATGACGTATCTGGACCAAGTTCTTTCCCTTTTCAAGCCATACCGGAACAGTCATTTCGCTATCTCCGGCAAGTGCACTGTAATTATCTATATTAACTCTTCCGTCCGGATAAGTTGTCGTGATTTTAAAATACTGTTCCCAGCTGTCGTGGGAATATCCCATTGCTATGTCATAATATCCGTCGGTCGGAACAGTTGTTTCATAAACGAAATAGTCGTCGTTCGTTTTTAAGAGAAGTCCGTTTTCTGTTCCCATTACGTTCGTTTCCACAACGTTGAACTTTTCGCAGAAAGCATCGCGCAATGCGTGCTTCGCGGGAATGTCGGCAGTTCTGCACAGCATCGCTGCCATTTGCGCACGGGTTACCGTTTCTTGCGGTCTTACCGTTCCGTCACTATAACCGGAAATGATTCCTTTTGAAACTGCAAGCGAAAACAGAGGCTTTAACGTCTCCGAAACAGAGGCATTATCCGAAAACGCATTGTCAACAAGAAATCTGTTTGCAAACCCAAGCTCACTGTCATATCCCATAGCGTATACTATCATATACACCAGCTCTTCGCGGGTTACAGCTTTTTCAGGCTCAATACGGCGGCTTACCTTCCACGCAACCGGAAGAAAATCTTCTGCCGCGTATACGTATGGTGCATACCATGCATCAGCTTCTACATCCTTGTATGTGTTTCCTATTTTCGCCGGTTTGCGCTCTGAGAATAAAACAACGGTTTTTACCGCTTCCGCGCGCGTCATTCCGCGCTCCGGCGCAAAGCTTCCGTCAGGATATCCTTCAAGCCAGCCTTCTTCTGTACACTCCTTTACGCTCCCATATGCCCAATGCTTTTCGGTAATGTCAGAATACATCATATTTTCCTCCGCACCGGCAGTTAACCTTGCCGGTATAAGCGATATCGTTATTGCTACTAATAAAAGAATTGATACAAACTTTTTCATAGGTTACTCCTTTCAAGAGCCTTCCCCTTGAGGGGTTATTCCCCCGGCAGGGGATTGATTCTCTCAAAGGGGTTCTCTTGCGAACCCCTTTGGAACCCCACGCTTCTGCCGCTGCCCGCGCACCGGATAAATCATCGCGCTCATTATGCCGTCGATGCTAAATGGAAAACTGCGTTTTCCGCGCATCCCCGTATGCATAATTTCGCTGTGATTTATTACCGCTTGGCGCGAAAGGCGGCATTACTGTGCCGGAATGTTTCCCTCTTTTTATTATAGCGGAGAGGGAGTCCTCTCCGCTATAGATGTGTTTTCCCTATTATTTTGTATGCTCGTAAGAACCGTCGGTGATAAGGGTGTAGCTATTATCTGTATTCTTAACTATAGCGTATCCCTTGTATGTTCCGTTCTTGTCAGCCGTTACCGTAAACTGCGCACCATGCTTTGTCATTGCAATTTTCTGCGTCCCGAACATAATGCCTTTTTCGACAACGTTACTGCCGAAGCCGATAAACTCTGCCATAACACCGGTTTCTTCACCTGCTGTGAAGCTGTCGATGATTATCTTCATTTTAGCTCCGGTATAAGTATGTTCTTCATATATCGCCGTTACAGTGCAAGTCTCCCATGCCTTGAAGGTGTAACTCTTATCACAGCTTACGATTTCCTCTTTTCCGTTTATACCGCTCTTTGTCCAGCATTTAAACGGCTTGTTGTCTGTATCTTTATCTGCTGCCGTGCAGATAACGTCAGTACCGTAAGGAACAGTGTTCTTAGTTCCGTTAACCGTTACTTCAACAGCATCCGGCTGTGTTTTGTTATCATATTCTGCAACGTAAATATTAGTATCTTCGTACTGCACCCATTCCGATGCTTTTCCATAGCCTGCCATTGAGGGAAGCGCGGGGGCTTTTGCTGCACAGTCAATAAGCTGACCGTTTGCGTTGTAGTATTCGTTGCCCGTTGCGCTCTCCGGGGCATAAACCGGAATGAGATAATTTCTGTCACCACCTGCCGGAGTATATGTAAACTCACGCTCAAGAGATACTATTCTCTTATTAAGAGAAAGTCCCTTTGCCCAATAAAGGAATTCGTTTCCGTTTCCGTCAGTTTCAGGTGCGACCATCTTGTATGAGCCGTCTGTCTGCGCTGTTGCGGATGTTCCCGTAACGGTAGTTACCGCATCAACAGAAGGAGCATATGCTGTTACATCACTGCCTTCCGGCTTGAAAGCTTCTGTAAGAGCTTCATCCTCTTCCGGCTCTGCAGCAGGTGCAGTTACTGCTACTTCAATTGACTTTGAGGATGAAAGTCCATCCTTTGTTGCTGTTGCGATGATTGTTGCCGTTCCGTCTGCAAGTCCTGTTACAACGCCGGTGGACTCGTCAACGCTTGCAAGTGCTTCATCATCAGCTGCGACAGAATATGTTATTGTTGCATCCTCTACAGAAGTGACTGCGTCACTCATAAGCATGGCTTTCGCCTCAACAGTAGTTACGCCTTCATTTTCAGTTGCAGTAAGGCTTGAAATTATCGGGACGAGTGCTTCGCCCGTACCGTCTTCGGTAAGGGTGAGGGAGAGTAAGTCCATATAAGACGACACGCCAAAATCTTCTAACGGAGAAATAGGGTTGTATACAAAGTAATGTTCCCCTTCGTCCAACTTCACGTCTTCCCCAAGGCTTAATGTTTCCTCATTGCCACTTGTCGTATCAACTTTCCCTGTTGACAGCACGTTCAGTTCAGTCAAACCGGCCTTGACTTGGTCTATAAGCTTTCCATCAACACTTGATACACTCGCAGACTTAAATATATATGCACTAACATATGGTTGTGTTTTGTTTCGGTAGTTAACTTTTATATCCAAATCATATACCCCTGTTTTAGGCACATAAATACTAAACGCAATCCATGCCGCTTTCTCTGTTTCTATGTGAGCACGCCCATAAACAGTGGCTCTCAGGCAGTTACCTGCTGGATAAGGTCTGATGTAGCTTGCAGTAGTTTGAAGCTGATCGTCGTCGTTAGAATTACACATATATTCCCAAAATCCACTGGTTGAGTCGTAGTTCAATGTCGTGCCTTGCATTTTGTATCCGGTTTTACTCTCACCTTTGCTGATATACTGATATGATGTCATCTTATTTTCGCTTATCAACTCATTAGTAAAATCATACACAACCTTGATTCCGGTTTCCGCTTCCGTATCTGCTGCGAATACGGCGGGCATGAGAGAAATGAGCATTGCTGTTGCGAGGATAATTGATAATATTTTTTTCATTGTCTTTTACCTCCAAATATTTGTTTTTTTATATTAACACAAATGTGTTGATACGGTTATTAGCCTGCCCCCAGGGGGATTCCTCAAAGGGAACTTTACTCAGTTCCCTTTAAAACCCTCCACGCTTTTGCCGCTCGGCATCCCCCAAGTCATCCTGAGCGGAGGGCGAATGCCCGCAGTCGAACTTGAGCGACAGCGAAAGCGCGCGTATGCGCGGGATCTTGTTTTGCTTCTGCTATCTTAGAGATCCCGCCCTCGCGGGCGCCTGCACAGATGCAAGCATCTGCTCCGGTTCGACTCCACTTCGTTCCGCTCAGGATGACACAAGAGGAAACGAACGCTTTTGCTTATAGGCGGCATTACTAAACAAGAACGTTTTACATCCCCGGGTGCAGGGGCGCACCCCTGCTCGTTTTAAGGGGATTTTCAAGGGGGAAATCGAAATCCCCCTTGAATTCGCTTTGCTTCTTTGGGGAAAACCAAAGAAGGTATCCCTTCGCCCGCAGGCGAAAAATAAGTTTTTACTTTTTCGTATAATCAAGTATCCGCTTGATAAGTACTGCAACCTCTGCGCGTGTTGTGTAGTCCGTCGGTGCGATGCGTCCGCTCTTGCCGTTCACAAGCCCTGCGCCGATAAGCGCGGAGACCGCTTCCTTTGCGTAAGGGGCAACGGTGTCAAAGTCGGGGTATTGTGATAACACCTCATCCGTCGCCTGCGGCGCCACCTTCCCCTCAAGGGGAAGGCTATTTAACGCGCGGTAGACGATTACCATCATATCCTGACGGGTTATGGTATTGCGCGGCGCGAATTTGTTATCACCGATGCCGTTGACGATTCCTGTGTTGCGTGCAACTGCAAGCTCTTTTGCGAAGTAATCACTTGCAGAAACGTCTGCAAAGTTTTCGGTGTTGTCAGACTCAAGCTTGAATGCACGGACAAGAAGCAAAGCAAAATCTGCGCGGGTGATGTTATTTGCCGGTGCAAACGTTGTTTCCGACATTCCCTTTATTATTCCGTCGTCCGCGAGTGTGTTTATCGCGTCCGCTGCCCATGCGTGGTTATCAAGGTCTGTGAAACGGAGATTTTCCACCTCATCCGCCTCGCCTGCGCTCGGCACCTTCTCCTCAAGGAGAAGGCTTTCATCGTCGGGGTTATCGGTATCTGTTGCATCATCCGGCTTGTCGGTCGGTGCGGCACCGCCGCCTCCACCGCCACCTCCGGCGGTTCCGGAATTATCGGTTGACGGTTTGCTTGTCGTTGAGCCGTAGACAGTTACGGTAAAGCGGACTGTGCTCTCAAGAAGTCCGTCCGATGCAGTTATTGCAACGTGGTTTTCACCGATCTGAGATGCATCCGGCTTCCACGTGACGGACATTTTATCCTGATTTATGCTCATGCCGCGCGGAAGCGTTGTTCCCCGAAGCTCCTGTACCTCGCGCCCGTCGGCACACAGAACACTAATCGGAATTGTTATTGAGCTTCCCGCTGAGACCGTTGCATTTGCTACCGGTTCTATCACGGGTGCCGAGGTTTCGTATGCGGTCAGCGCAATGCGCGCTTTCTGATGCTCTGCAACGTCATATGCATATCCCTTCGAGAAATCAAAGGCATCCACGTAACCGCGCACGGTTGTGACATCGCCTATATCAAGGCGCAGTGTATTGCCGTCAAGCGTTGCACTCTTTATCCAATAATCGCCGTTGCGGACACCGTCGTTTGCTATATCGAGGAGCTTTCCGGAAAGTGCGGAGGTATCAAGCTTTGATGCATCAATGCTGTCCGAAAGCTCGATTTCGATGAAGTTTTCAAACTCAGGCTCACGCGTGAAGTCTTTTACTTTTCCTTCAATTGCCGCATTTTCCATAACCGTTTCGCCTATCTTTGTTCCGTCAAGGAGATAGCTTCGAAGATACGTTTTGTGCTCGTCATCCGAAACGGTGTAAACTCCCACAAAGCCGCAGAAGTCAAACAAATCATCAACGCGGTAGGTTGCTTTATTGTCTGCAGAGTATACAACATAATCAACCCTGCCGCTTTCAAGCGTTACCTTAACTGCCGCAACGGTATCGGCACTTCGGATTGGACTTCCGTCTGCCTTTGTTACCTTCGCCCGCTCGAGAGACTTTATGTTGCTCTGCCCAATATACGGTTCAAGAACGGTGGTGAAGAGCGTGTCCATATTCTTTCCGCTTCGGCGTGCAAGCAGGTATCGGTACGTCGGCGGGTTTCCGCCTCTTTCAGGTGCCTCGCCGTCTGCAAGCGCAACCTCTGAAAGCTCGAAATCGTTAAGCTGAGTTACGCGCAGGTGCCAGTCGCGTTCTGTGAATTTATAAGTACGCATCTTTTCAATATCGAAATCAACGGTAAAGCTTCCCGTTCCGGGGTTCTGCGCGCGTTCCACATTTTTAAGGTAGTTATATCCCGAATCGTGGGATGCGGAATATGTATCATCACCGTAAGGTACGTTCATTCCTGCATATGTTCCTGTGCTCTGCACCTGCATATCAAGGCTCGACTCCGCTTCTCTGCTCTGTGCGTGGAAGCTGTACACATGCTCATCGCCGCCGATAATGCGGAAGAAGTCGAGCGCGTAGGAAACGGTGTCATCCACGTCGACGGAGACTACCGTTCTTCTGTAGGTATCAACATCCGTATTATACGCTTCAGGTGCATCCACATCTACGACCTTAACCTCGCCGGAGTCGTCAAAGTGCATTACGTCGCCGGATTCGGTTGTTCTTCTCTGCCGTTTGTCATTTACGACAACGGTGTTGTGAGAAACGGTTCCCGATACCCAATGGTCACGGATTTTTCCGCCCTGCGCACCGGTGTCTGATGGGTAACCAAGGTCGGGAGAAAGGTTCATTCCGAACGCATCAATACCGAGCTGCAGGGTATCATAGTGCCTGTGCGAGGTTCCTCCGTGCCCGAAATACAGCCAGAGCGCGCGGGTGGTGATATCAAGATTCGATGATGCTGTTTTTCCTCTGAAGTCCACACCGTCCTGAAGCGTTACAAGCCCGAAGCCCGTGCGGATATCGCTCTTTACAAGCTCGTATTCTCCATGCTCACGGATAATATCCTCTATCTGCTTCTGCATATATTCCGGGTCTTTGGTGAATATGTCAAAGTGCAAGCCGTCTGTTGTGTTGCCGTTGTTAAGATAAAGAATCTGCGAATATAAAATGCGCTGCTGCTCTTTAAATTCCTCCGATGCATCCCACTTATCAACCGATTCAAGCGCCGCAAGGAAGAGATCGGAATTGAAGCTTATGCCTATGCCTCCCGGACTTCCGTTATCAGCAAGGTTTATTCGGCGTATTCCGGCAACGATACCTCCCGTTTCCATCGGAAGCATTTTAATGAACTTAGGATGCGTGGCAAGGTTATATTCCTCGGGGACATTATCATAAAGCGCAAGGTTTTTTACGGTTGCGAGAATGTCTCTCGGCCAGCCGTCGTTGTAGCCGAAGGAGGATTCGTCTCCATAGCCGTCGCGGTCAACGGTGTTCATAAGCTC
>JAFQVE010000317.1 GCA_017408185.1 Oscillospiraceae bacterium
TAATTTTGCCTGTCTCCCCGCGGGAAGGGTTTCTTTATCTGCGCTTAATGTGACGCTTGCAAGCTTTGGCGGAGTCGTTGCCGTTATAGTTACTGTTTTTTCTATCGGGTCGCCCTCACCTATTTTTGCCGCGATCTTTATAGTGGCGGTGCCCTTCTCCTTCGCGGTTATTTTTGCCGTGATCTTATCTGATTTTGTTTGCACTTCTGAAAGCTCCACAAAATCCGTTCCGTCAAGCTGCGTAATCTCTATGGAGTCATATGTATCAGCTTTTCCTGTTGCATCGTAATCTGCAAAGTGGTGCAGAGTTCCGTCGCTCATAAGCGCACTTGCAGAAATTTCCTGCGACTCTCCGAGAAGAATTTCCGTCTTTTCTATATCGTAGGATATATCGGAAAGTGTGCTCTCCGCAACCGGAGTAAATACTGTTTCAATGGGATAAATTCGAAGAGTACACCCTCCGTCATAATAGCGACCTATGGGTCTGAACACAATGTCAACAAAGTTTTTCTCATCAGGCGTAAGAGTGAGCGTATTGAGCTGTGTATTAAGCTCCGTATATTCTGTGCTTCCGCTTACAAAGCCTGTGGTATATTCCGCACCTGCATACTGCCCGTTAATGTATATCGCGACATCACCGCTATACGCCTCATAGTTCAAAGATGACTGCGTTATCTTGTATGTTCCCGGACCCGGTACCTTAACCTTAAAAGCAGCAGCTTGCGAATCATTCGGCCAGCATTTTCCTTTGCTTTGCCGCATATGATAAAAGTAATATGTTTTATTATCATATGTATACCATGGCTGATTTTTCTTTGCCCAATCACTTTTATATGACGAATTCTCTGTATCAATATACGCTGTCGTTGCCTCAGTGACCGATGCTCCGTTATCCGGCCAATAGTATTTTTTCGAATTATACTTAGTCTGCTTTGCCGCCAAATCAGCGCAATCCGATTGATCCACGGCATAGTTAAACGTAAGCACATCACCTACGTCTGCGCTTGTGGCGGGGATAAGGCTTATCACCATCACGAGAGCTAAAATCATTGCTGTAAGTTTTTTCGTTCTTTTCATTTTCTTCTCCTTTCGCTGTTCGTGAAAAATTACACGGTCACTCTTTTTATATACTCTTCAAAATTTTAAACGCTGTAAACGTCAAGTTCTCCTATGCGGACTTCTTTGTCTGTGTATCCGGGCTTGCGCGAGGCGGATCCCGTTGTACTCAAAACATTCAAGCGAACCCATCTTGCCTCTACGGGCTTTATCCGTACTATCTGTTCGCCGCCAAACTCTCTGTACATTCCGGCGCTTACCTTTTTATAATGAACGTTATCAGTGCTTACATAATACTCATAATCGCTTATGTAATGTGCATATCCGCCGCTTTCTCCACGCTCGGGAATATGCGGATAATAGCCGAAGCCACATACCGTTTCGACCTTTTTCATGTCAATAGTCAATGTGGCGCTTGTTCCGTCAGCCTTCCACGGTGTTTTCGGATCGCCGTTAATTACCGTTTCGGGGCTTGCGCCGCAATCGGGCGCGACGCTCCAGCCCTTCTTATCAATGGGCTTGCCCTTAAATTCCGGCAGCGGACACTCGTCAAACTCACGTCCCGTCCATACAGGGGATGACCAAGTTCTCATCCCGTTTTCGCTGAAAGCTCTGATGAAGAAATAACGTGCTGTTTCAGAATGCAGCTTAACGCTGATGTCAACGGTCTCCGAATCAAACTCTCCTGACCAGACCGTCAGTCCGTAATCGGAAACAATATCAATATGGCTGATTTTTTCACACGGTTTTTCAAACGGCTCTATGCGGATATCAAATTCGTAATCGTCGGTAAGCTCGAGAGTATTGGCAGCTTGCTTACCGTTTACCGTATAGAACACTTTGGTGTTGCCATTCTCACTGGCGTATACTCTTGCATTTTTAAGGGCATCGAGGAAAAGCTCCTTTGATTTTCCGGGGGCGAGGATAATCGTCCGTCCCGGATACGAGGTTGCACCCCACACCGGTCCGTGACAGTCGCTGGAGCAGTTGGGTCCGACCTTATATCCGCAGTCAAGCGCAATCGAGTATATCCGCTCACTTACAAGATTCCATTCACGCAAAAGCTTTCCGTCAGCATAATTTCCCTGCCCCATCTCTACCATACGCACTATATCGCGCATAAAAGGCTTGGTTTGCTCGGCAAGCTTAAAGTTCCAGATTCCGTAGCGGCTGTACCCGAGAACCTGCGGATGCGCAAGACTTGCGATAGTATACGGACTCGGCTGTATTTTTTCCACAAATTCTTCCCACGATTTTGAATCGGTAGTACCCTGCGGATTAATCGTCACTATCTCACCGCTATCACGGCGCGGAAGCCCGTAGCGATCAGTGCTGTCGATATCAATCTGCTCCTCTATTCCGGGGAATGCAACAAAATCGTCGGTCTGATTTTTCTCTGCAGCTTCATATACCGAAAACACTTCCTCGCCATCAAGCAGACACTCATGGTCAGAAACAGTGAAAAAATCAAGCTTTCCTTCTCTGCGCACCTGAGATAACATATCGTCAGCACTTTCGCCGACACGTTCCTTGAACTCATCGCTTGTATGTATTTCCGATGTGTGCGCGTGAAAATCACCCATGTAATAGTTGAATTTGCCGTTCGGGTCAGCCTTCTGCCCCGGTCGGGCTGAAACATTACAGCTTACACTTTCATCACCGAGCGTAACGCTGATCTCAGCGGTACCTTCCTGCAACAGCGTTACAAGCACGCCATTCTTATAATCGTCAAATTCACGTATTTTCACGATCGCCGGATTGCTTGTCGTCCATTTGACTGCAGAAAAACCCTCAACACCGCTTATTGCAAGCGTTCTGATATCTCCAACAAAGGAATTGATTTCTTTTTTTGATAAAACAAGCTGTGACATGATATCCTCCATTTTCACTTTACATAAATAACTACCGTGCAAATAATTCCGATTAAATCTCCTTGATAAGTATCACAGAATGGTTTTTCATATTGAAATTAAGTTCTGATGTTTTTGTGATTAATTCACCGTCATGCTCTTTATCAAGCAAATAAATTTCATACTCTCCGGTTCTACCGAAATCTATAGAGATGTTTTTATCAGGAGCATCATCGTCATCATCGTAATATGTAACAACAGAGAGCGTTTTTCCCTCTTTATCGATACCGCAAAGAGAATAAATATTATCAATTTTATTCTCCTGTCTGATTTCGCTTTCCATGTCATAGAACATCCCATACCAACATAACGGATAATATCCCTTCAACGGTTCACAGGTCACCGTGTCAAAAACTCCACAAAATCCTCCGGGAAGTGTATCATAATACATAAGCATATCAATCGGAGCTTTTTGTGCTTCGCATATACAAGCCATCGTGAACGCTGCGCCTTTTATTCCCTTGATGCTTTTCAGGCTGTATATGAATTGGTCTGTCCAGCCCTTAACATAGTTCCACTCGTTAAGATGGCTTTCCGCCTTATCGTAACCGTTTTCAATTAAAAGCTTTTTTATTCTTTCCGCTTTTCCCACCATTTTCTCAGGGGTTGTGCCATAAACATGCCACGAGAAGAAATCTATGGGAACATTTCTCTCTCGCATTTCTTTTAAGAAGTCTTCAGCCCAGTCTTCCTTTTCCGCTAAGGCGGGACCGCCTATTTTTAAATCCGGAAAACGAGCTTTCAGGTGCTTTGCCGCAATCTCATACAAATCAAAAAACTGTGCCTTTGTTCCGCCCCAGGTTCGCTTGTTTTCGGCATCATCCGGATCCAGATCCGGCTCATTCCAGATTTCCCAGTATTGTATATTTAAATTGTATCCGTCTGCCCAACCTTCATTGTAACGCATTATTATATGCTCACATATTTCCGCCCACTTCCGGAAATCCTTCGGAGGTATCGTTCCGTGCTTTTTGATATGATGCTCTATACTTTGCCCCAATCTGAAATACGTTTCCGTTCCGGCATCAAGCGTTGTCAGAACAGACTCATCGGTACATGCGAAATCGTATGACGAAGGATCATTTACATCTGCATCAAAATTCGGA
>JAFQVE010000318.1 GCA_017408185.1 Oscillospiraceae bacterium
AAACAACTTTTTTTATTTATCAGCCATATTTGCATACATTAATTTATGTAATTAAAATAGAAAACAGCACAAAAATGATTGACTTCTCACCATCAACGTGATATCATAGATATGTAATAAATTCACAATAAAAAGGCTTTGCAACATAATTTCAATTATGTTGTACTGTGCGTTTTTTGGAGGTGAGGTTGTTGTCAATATCGTTGTATCCGCATAATCAGGCTGCGTATGTGTCTGCTGTCACAATGCTGTCGGAACACAAAAAGGCAGCAATAATTCATCCGACGGGCACCGGAAAATCGTTCATAGCCTTCAAGCTCTGCGCGGATAATCCGGATAAGCGCATTTGCTGGCTGTCACCGAGCGAATATATCTTCAGAACACAGCTGGAAAATCTTCAAAAAGCTTCAGGCGGATACGTTCCGGAAAATATAGCCTTTTTCACTTATGCAAAGCTGATGAATATGTCTGATGATGAGATAAAAGATGTCCGTCCCGATTATATCATCCTTGATGAGTTTCACCGTTGCGGCGCGGAAATGTGGGGAATTGGTGTGCAGACATTGTTGTCGCGGTATCCGGAGTCTCCGATTCTCGGCTTATCAGCAACTGCAATCCGCTATCTTGATAATCAGCGCGATATGTCGGATGAGCTGTTTTCCGGCAACGTCGCTTCGGAGATGACGCTCGGCGAAGCAATAGTCCGCGGGATACTGAACCCGCCAAAGTATGTTCTGTCTCTTTTTCCGTATCAAAAGGATTTGGAAAAATACGAAAAAAGAATAGCAAAGCAAAAAAACAGGCTTGTCAGAGACGAAGGTCAAAAGCAATTGGAAGCTCTGCGCCGCGCGCTTGAGCAAGCCGACGGTATGGATGAGATTTTCTCAAAGCATATGACGGATAAGCAGGGAAAATATATCGTATTCTGCGCAAATTACGAGCATATGCGGGAAATGATTTCGGTTTCAAAAGAGTGGTTTTCAAAAATTGATAAAAACCCTCATATCTATCCGGCGTATTCAAATGACCCCGGAACAAGCCGTGCATTTGCTGATTTCAAAGCTGATAGCGGCGAACATTTAAAGCTTCTTTATTGCATTGATATGCTGAATGAAGGAATTCACATAGATGATATCTCCGGTGTTATTTTGCTGCGCCCTACGATGTCTCCTATTATATATAAGCAGCAGATAGGCAGAGCACTGTCTGCAAACAAAACGAACAATTCAATAATTTTTGATGTTGTGCTCAATATCGAAAACCTCACCGCCATCGGCGCGATCGAAGAAGAGATGGAGCAGATAGTGTCTTACTACCGCGCGCACGGTCAGGCGGATGAGATAGTAAACGAGCATTTCCGCATTGTCGATGAGGTGCGCGACTGTATGGAGCTCTTTGAACGCCTGAACGAAACACTGACTGCATCGTGGGACAGTATGTACGCTCTTGCGGCGGGCTACTTTGAGGAATTTGGCGACATCAATATCCCGAAACGATATGTCACGCCGGAGGGATATGCTCTCGGCGCATGGCTTTCCACGCAAAAGCGGGTATACCAAGGCAAAGTGGCAGGTACGCTCTCTCAGGCGCGCATCCGTAAGCTTGAAAAGCTTGGTATGCGCTGGGAAAACAGTCTTGATGCTCATTGGGAAGAAAACTTTTCCGCGGCACACGCGTATTTCGAGGAGTATGGCAATCTTCTCGTTCCGGCTAAAGAAAGCTATCACGGCATAGCTCTCGGTAAGTGGATTTCAAACCTGCGTGCATGCAGAAAGGGCGGGAACCGCGACGGGTGCCTTACAGAAGAACGCATACAGAGTCTTGATAATATCGGAATGGTGTGGAACGTGCCGGAATATCTGTTCGAGAAGAATTTCTCCGCCGCGCTTGAATATTACCACGAGTACGGAAATCTCAATGTCCCGCATTATTACGTAACAGACGATGGAATAAAGCTCGGCGCCTGGATTTCAAATCTCCGTAGCGCAGAGCGAAGCGGAAGCAAATCAAAGCGCGCGGAAATAACTGATGAACAGCGCGCCCGCTTGTCCGAGATAGGAATGGTGTGGGGCGGAAGGTACGAAACTGCGTGGGAAAACACTTATGCAAAAGCGGTTAAATATAAAGAAACATATGGAAATCTCAATATTCCTGTGGCGTATGTAACGGAGGACGGGTGCCGGCTCGGTAAATGGATACGCAAGCA
>JAFQVE010000319.1 GCA_017408185.1 Oscillospiraceae bacterium
AGCGACGCTCGAAGACGTTGAAAACAAGTTTGACTATAAGGAAGAAAGCTACATAGGCGGTGCTTCTTCAATAAGAGCATTTGCTGTTTACGGAACAGACAGCGAGACTTCTGATGAACAGATTATAGAAGCTCCGACCGTCACCTACGGCGAGGCCTGCACTGTGAATGCTCCCGAAGCTCCGGAGGGGTATAGCTTCCTCTATTGGGCAAAGGGCGCAACAATGCAGAAAAAGCAGATTGTTTCATATGATGCCGAGCTTTCCGATTATCTCCCGGGCGAGGGCGTGAATTATCTTCTTGCAGTATACGAAAAAGATGATGCATCAGCAGTTGATAAGCAGGAATTTTATAACGCAAACGGACAGTTTCTTTCTTCTGTCGGGATAACAAACGGCGTTATGCCGTCTTATCCGTCAATGGCAGGCTACGGAAAAGCAAAAGCCTGGGCACTTCGCAATGAGGACGGCTCATATACAGAGTATTATGAAAACGAAAATGCACCGGAAACCGAGGGCGCAGGTACACTTATCTTTATGGCAGTGTACGATGAACTCAAGACCGACATCGCTGTTACAATCGACGGTGTGACAAAGAAATATAAATACGGTGATGAAGTAACCTGCACTGAATCTGCACCGTCAGGCGAAAACCTTATGTACTGGACAAAAAACGGTGAGGTTGTAAGCCTTGCAGAGACATATTCTTTCAATGTATGGGAAGATTGCGAAGTTCGTGCTGTATACGGTGTCGGAGTCAATCCACTGTCAAGAACAATGAGAAAAATCATTCTTGGCAGGTTTTCTGCCGGAGACAGCAATGCAATAATGGCAGAGTTTATTGGCTTTGACGATGCACTTGAAAAAGGAATTATCTTTGGTAGTCAGAAGATTGCAATGTCCAGCGACAAATCACAGTTCACGGTGCTTGATGATGCAACAAACGAAGGTATAGCGACGGGTTATGCAATTATCCGGGAGGGAAACACCCTAAAAAAAGTAACCGACGGCGAAGCTGCCATCGGAAAGGAAAATGAAGAAATACTTGCCGAACGCCGGACTGTTGCAGAAAGCCATATGAGAGAATCAGTATCTCTCCTTTGGACGCCGAGTGAAACGATTGAATACCACGTCGGTGCGGCAAGTGGCGGCTTTGATGCAACTCTTGTTGCAGGGCGTATATACCGAGGACTTCCGTATGTATACAATGCAGGAACTCCTGATGCATTTTTGCAATACGCAGGAGAGGTTGATGCAAACGGCGTTTACACCATATCAGGACTTGACGGAGTGGCCATGAGTGGCGGACAGGGAACCGCCCGTATAGGAAACGACTGCTCGGGTGCAATAGTCAGAGCGTGGAGCGCAATGGGCTCATCAATTCAGGCAAAAGCAACCAAATATATGGTCCCCACAAACGGATTTATAAAGGTCGGCGATTATGAATCCACATCAGCAAGTGACTTTACAGGCGGAACAATTGCGATAGCAACCGCAAACGGCGAGCAGAAAATGTATGAAGCGTATGCAGAGCTTCAGAAAGCGGATGCTATGGTTGAGTGGGACAGTGCCGGCGGACATTCGAGAATGGTTGTATCCGTTTCGGTTGTCAGAAACGATGACGGTACGATTGACGGAAGCAAAAGTAAAATAAGAATGCTGGAGCAGACAAGAACAGAGTTCAAAAACGGAAAAACCTATAAGGACTTATATGGTGAAGAATATGGTGATGGAACACTTGGTGATGTTTATATCATCGGTGGCGACTACAACTTCAAATTCAGCGATCTTTACGCAGAAGGCTATCTTCCGATCACCTGCCGTGAGCTTGTTTCGGCAAACTACATAGGCACACCGAGCGTAAATGACAGCATCAGTGCTCCGAGCATCGACAATCTTTTTGCCGGCACAATTACATCCAATTGGGCTATCGATACGGTAACTCTTGAT
>JAFQVE010000320.1 GCA_017408185.1 Oscillospiraceae bacterium
GGTGCAGCTTCTGCCGCAAATATTGTAAATTGAGGCAGAAGAGATATCATCATACACATTGCAAGGAACAGTGCTAAAATTTTCTTTTTCATACTCTTTCTCCTTCGGTAGTTCAACCTTGTGTTACTGTTTAATTATAACAGCCTTAAAGCTTTACTTGTTATTCTGCATATACTGCCATTATAACCGTGCAAATGCCGAGTCAACAAGTAGCCGTCATTCGGCGGCTACTTGCATATACTTTTCGTTTATCGCAATGTTAAAATATCGGGCATATTATCAGCCGTAACCTCATATATGCGTCCGTCAATAATCTTCTTGCGCGGATCCCCTGCAACATACGGCAAAATCGCACGTTCAACAAGCTCTGCACGAAGTGTGTACGGCTTTTCCATCGTATATGGCGGAATTTCCTTAAAACGACGGATTGCTTCCTTTGTGCACTCCGCAATTTTGGCGTGTGCCTTTTTCTTCGGAAGCAGCATTGCTCCGCCCCACGTCACGCCCCGCTTAACTTCACAGGTAACAGTCTCCGGCAGAAATTCACGCACCTCGGCACAGAGCTTATCGTCACCGGACACCATAATAACAGGCTTTCCCGTCTCACCGGCTGCGATTGCATCAAACCTTGCCTCACCGGATTTCACACCGTTGAGCCAGTAGTTCTGCACCCTCATTGAATTGAAGGTATGCTCAAGAACTCCGCCCGGGGTTCCCGCCATCGCGTGATATCCAAGGAGAATAACAGCATCGCAGTCTTCCATGCCGATATAACGCTCCTCTCCTACCAGACCGCAAATATAGTAATCGGCGTTTTCGGAAAGGCGTTCATATATAACGGTATCGCTTCCTCCGTGAGCGTCGCGCACATAAATTTTCTCTACGCCGGCTTCCTTTGCGGCATCGACACAAGCGTTGATATCCTCTGTCATCAGCACACGGCCTTCCTGACGCCGTGAGGCATCATCCATAACCTGCTCGCGCGAGAAAATGCCGCTGATACCCTCAAGGTCAACCATAATATACAAATTCATTTTAAATACATCCTTTCCAAAGGCGCTTTTGCAACTACCTCTTACTCTTTGACTCTGTTATATGCCTCTTCGTAAACCGCCAAAAGCTCGTCTACAGAAAGCTCGGAAAGCTCTGCCTGGAACTTATCCCACTCGGTAAGCGGACGCTGACCGATAATGAACTTCATAATATTTTCCTCAACAAAAGTCTTGAGTGTTGTGTTGTAATCCGTTACCTTTGTTGCATCTGCCGCAGAAAAGCTTAAGTAACGGGTGGGGTCAAGCTCGGGATATGTGTGTTCCAAGATAAAGTCCGTTGTTGCCGCCTGCTCCGCGGAAACTGAGGCATCTACAGAGTCCGGAGCAACGCGCAGATATGTGCCAATAGTCTGGAAGCCGTAAAGAAGCTTTGCGCTGTCTCCCTCGTTCGGCAGAATAAACTGCTTTTTTCCATCAACTACTTCAAAGGTCTCGCCTTCCTTACCCCAGCTTACAAGTTCGCAGCCTTCATCGGTATAGAACCAGTTGAGATAACGGAATGCGTTTGCAATACTCGCCTCATCGCCTGTGTTGGGGATAGCAAAGCCCATGGGGTCGTAGTTCCATTTGTTTATCATCGCAATGCCCATGCCATTATCTGCATGAGGCGGTTTCATTGCCGCTATTGTAAATTCCGGATTTTTTTCACGGGCAATGTTGTTGAAGAAGTCAATACGCACCTGATAGTCCGGCATGATAAAACCACGTTCTGTGGAAACAAGCTCCTGCCATGAGGTTGTATTAATTGTAATAAAATCTTGTGGAACAAGCTTTTCTTCGACCATTTTCTTAAAGAACTCTATGATACTGAGCATAGTCTCGCTCTCGGTTGCACCGTAACTCCACTTTTCATTTTCGAAGTCATAGTATACATCATAACGGAAATTCGGCTTCCATGATGAACCGATAACGTTTATGTTATCCAAGCCGGAACGTAGACTGAACGGATATGACTCGGGATACAGCTCTTTAAGCTTCTTTGAGACGGTGTAAAGCTCGTCAATCGTCTCCGGAGTTTTGAGATTGTGTTTTTCAAAGATATCCTTGCGATATAACCACGCCATAATATTCGTAGCGCGCTCCATACCGTAGATAGGCGCATAATATATCTTACTGTCAGCACTCTTACGCGTATTCTTCATCCAACGCTCATTCTCCGGCCGAGAGTTCCAGAACTCATTATAATCCGGAAGGAATTCATCGTAATCGTCAAGCGGAAGGAATGCACCCTGTTCGCAATAATCATTGAAATTGCCATGCTTTACCTGAAAACCGAAAACATCGGGAAGA
>JAFQVE010000321.1 GCA_017408185.1 Oscillospiraceae bacterium
TACACACTGACGCGCAACTGGATATTCCATGAATTCACAAAGCCCAAGGATGATAGAGAAGATGTAACGAAAATCAAGCTCGGGAAAGCAGATGCAAACTATACCATCATCCAATGGAAGGGCGGCGAGGACGATGCATATCTTGCATTCAAGGTGAAGTTCCCTCAGAACGGCAGATATATTCTCGGCTCGGAGACTTACACAATGGCGACTAAGTATGAGTCGCGACTTGAAAGCTATATAATACCGGTGACGGATGAGACAGAGCAGGAGCTTGCCGCTTGTCTTTCGTCTGACAGTGAGTATTATGTCGGTGCCGTAGATTTCAAATCGGAAAAGGCGGGCGAGCATGTCCTCAATACATTCGGAGTGTGTGAGGTTGCGGCAGAGCAGGAATATTTTGTGGTTTACAAGGTTACATGGGACGGCAAAAACGGCAAGGATGGAAATGCGCTTTATCTTAAAAAGTTCCTTTTTACAGATGCCGATGAATTTGCGACCGCAGAGCTCACTGCAAGCATTGATGCTTTTGCGCCGAATGATGTTGCAGAAACAAAACTTGTGCTGAAAAATCAGCTTGGCGAAATAATTGACTGCAGCGAAGCTCGGACGGAGTCGGTCGTTTATTCATCGAGCAACAAGAGTGTTGTTAACGTAGATAAAAACGGTGTTATAACAGCGACAGGCGAGGGAACGGCAACCGTAAACGCCGCAGTTACTTATAAAGGGATTTCTCAGTCGGCAAGTCTTGAGGTAAGCGTATCCGACGATACGGGAATAAAGCAAATTTTTGCAGTCACCGAGCTTGAGAGCTTATATGTGTACGGCAAAACGAAAATTTATGCAGTTGCCGAGATGAACAGCGGCAACATCATTGAAATTCCGGATGAATTCGTCACATGGACGCTTGCGGAAGGCTCAGATGCCGATTGTGTGGAAATTGTTGAAGATAATATTCTTGCCGGAAGGAAAATAGGAACGGCGAAAATCCTTGCGGTTATTGATCCTTCATATAAAAACGCCGCAGATATATCTGTTTCTCCGATTGCCGTAGAGGTTGTCCGTGATGCGAATGTAAACCCGCAGATATACACGCTCAAAGAGCGCGAGAGCGCAACAAGCAATGCGGCAAAGTACTCATGGGCGAAGGATGAGGTGCGCGCGGCAAAGGAACGTGCCGATGTATATCTGCCTCATCTTGATAAGCTGTATGATATGATGGTTCCGGAAGGAGTTTTCAGGTATTACCATGTAGGACATAAGTACGATCCCGCAAAATTCACCTGCCGTTATTGCGGTTGTGATATAAGTGTCGAATACGGTGCTTATGGTTGGGTTACGGATGCCATCAACCGCCCGTGGAAGGTTCAGTGCCCGGATTGTAAAAGGATTTTTCCATCGAATGACTTTGGCAGCTTTTATAAGCTCGGTCTCTCTGAAAGCGGAGACCGCTGGGATATGGACAGGGCGCTCTCAGCACATCACAGATTAATTCATCACGGTTCGGCAGATGCGGAATGTGCCTGTGAAGTTCCAGACGCAAAGCGTGGAAGCGAAGAGTATTACGAGTTTTACGGCTACGGTGCGAAAGGCGGATATCTTACCAACGACTTATATTCGGATGTAATGAAGGATCTCGGAGTAGACACAGAGGCTCAGGCATCGCGATGGGGTGTTGATGACGGGCTCGGATATTTACAGCCGTACACATCGGACCCCAAAGACCGCGGATATAATCCGAGCTATCACGATGATGACGGCGATGGACTTGCTGAGTACAGATACAATGAAACAACCTCATATCCCGTTCAGCATACATACATAGCGGTATATGCACACGACGGTATCTGGTACAAGAACGGTTCAAAATCAGAAATGGACGAGGTTGTCCGCCGTGCGATCAATGCTTTTGCAGAGGCGTTTTTACGCACCGGCGATGAAAAGTACGGGCGAGCCGGCGCAATTCTGCTCGACAGAGTTGCAGACCTTTTTCCGAATTACGATTGGTA
>JAFQVE010000322.1 GCA_017408185.1 Oscillospiraceae bacterium
TACCATCGCTCCGGCAAGGCTCGACAAAACTCACAAATATGTATTTAACAATACCGTTCTCACGGGAGACATACTGGAAAATGATGCTTTCACTGAAAATTACAGAATGTTCTATAAACCGGAAGGAGAAGAGTCATACACCGGCAACTACCTTGACAGCTATGATAACCTCAACAGCAGTTTTACCGACCTTTGGGCAGTAAGTCTCTTTGGCGGCATATTCAATAGTACCAGCTATAAATTCACGTCTTCACTTGGCGAAACACGGTTGCAGATGATTGGAAGAAAGCGCTTTAATAACGGTGCAAATACTGATGCAAACTTTGTTTTAAAGCTTAATGTAAAGTATGACGGCATATATGCAATAACAGCAGAAGTTGGAGAATACATTAACGGAACCCAAGCGGATATATATATGTTCCCGGCAGATGAAACGATAACGGATATTAACTCCGAGATGCTTAAAAACTATAACAGCATCGGAAGAGTAAGCAATGTAACAGGTGAGGGTGATGGCGATGTTGGTACAATTCAGCTCACAAAGGGCGATTGGTACTTTGTCTTTGCCTTTAACAGTACGAATAAATCAACAGCAACCAATTCAAGGCAGTATTTCAACCTTCAAAGCATAACGCTCACGGAGACTGATGCTCTTCCCGAATCCGGCACAACGCCCGATACGACAGAGAATATAGCACCGCTCAGTTTTTCTGCAACAACAAACATTCCGTCAATTGCTGCGGTTACAATAAACGGAAACGAAGGAAACCTCGCTGTTATCAATCCTTCAAGAGGTGCAGAACTTTCTGTTTCCGCACCGGAGGTTTCAGGCTATAAGTTCATCGGTTGGAAAGCAGGAGCAGCAAATGATACAGGAGATGGAGAACTGCAAAACACTGCAAAATTTGTAAACGGTCTTGAGCAGGAAGATACTTTCACCGTATATACAAGCACATTCCTCACCGCAGTTTATGAAGAAATCGCACCTTCAGAGGATGCAGATTCAATAGTTGAATTTTGGAATCTTGACGGTTCTTATCTTGGTCAGAAGTCCGTAACCGAGCTTGAAGAGCTTGCAGCCGAGGACAAGACACTTAAAACTTCACTTATCGGTCACACCTTTACAGGCTGGTTTACAGCAGAGGATGTTGCCCTTGATATCAGCACAATCTCTGAAAAGGTAACTCACGCAGTTGCAGGCTATACTGCCGACGCAACTCTTGCAGCAACAAACGACGATGGTGTAAGAGTAAACGGTGAAACTGATGCAGAAGCAAACGCTTATGGTAAAGAAGTCATCTGTGTAGACAACAAGGGAACTGTTACCCACTGGCTTCGTGACGGTAAGGTGGTTTCATACGATGAGACCTACAAATATTACGTATGGGACAGCACAAACATCACCTCGTCATATGCTCCGGTTGAGAAAAAGCCGCTTGTCGTGCTTGACGGAGAAACTGTTTCCGATGCATATATGATAGAATATGACGGTGCAGGAAAAAACATTGTTGAAGTTGGCATCCTCTTCGGAAGCGGAGCTGCTCCGACAGTCGAATCCAAATCAGAAATCTTCAAGTCACAGCGCGGCAACAACCACGGTCAGTTTGCGGCAAAACCGTCTGACAGCTCTTATACTGCACGCGGATATATGATTTATGAAGAAAACGGAACATACAAGGTAATTTATTCTGAATAACACACAGGGAGAATGGACTCTGTTCATTCTCCCTGTAAAAAACAGAAAATAAACCAAGGAGGAAAAATAAATGAAGTTCAAAAAAGTTTTGTCGCTCATACTTGCTCTTTTTATGGTAATATCATTACTTCCGACAATGTATGCAGCAGAGGAAGATTCCTCTCTTCCCGACGGAACAATCTCCTACGACTTCACAAGCGGAAGCTTTGCATCGCGCGGAGTCAGCGGCAGACAAAAGCTTGAAAATAAGAATGCAATTCTTGCTAAGTTCAAAACATATCCGAAAGATGCAACAACACCGGCTACCGATCCGAAAGATCAGTGGATTTATCTCGGTATGAATGCAAACTATTCGGGAACTGCCTCAGGTGCTCCGTGGTCAAGAATAGATGATCCCGGCTCATACATCATAACAGTTATGGGAATAAATCTTTGGCCTACAAGCACTGTGGGCGAAGAAACTGTTGGCGAGGGTTATCTTGCACTTCAAGTTTATGTCCCCAAAGCCGGCGTTTATGATTTATCAATAGATGTTGATGCCGCAATGGCAACAGCTTCCGAGAATGTCGATATATACCTCGGAAAAACAAGTAAATGGACAAATGACTATTTTGCTGACAGTTCTGTTAAGGGTACGGTTTCAACAATCACCGCAAATACCGATACCAACCCGTATACAGGAGCAGTATGTAATGCCAATACCAACGTTATAAGAGAAGGCGCAAAGAAGTTTTCGGAGCTTGGAATCCCCGAGAGCTATCTTAAAGCAAGCGGAATATCTCTTAAGTATGATAGTGCAAAGACGATAGAGCTTGA
>JAFQVE010000323.1 GCA_017408185.1 Oscillospiraceae bacterium
ATAATTATGAAACGAGTAGACTCCGACGGTATGGCGGATGAAGCTTCCGGCGGATATAATCCGGATTGGCTTAAAAACCTTATAGGTGTCCAAACGGTTCTTGAAAAGTATGACCGTTATAAAGCTGCAAGCATATATAATATTCCAAAGTACACTCAGATGTTCTATGCGCTTCTGCCCGTTATATGCACAGATTACAGTGCGCATATCGGTGATACCTATGATTGCTGTGAGGAAACGCATTGGATAACGCAGGTACAGGCGCTTGAAGGCTTCCGCCACTTTAAAGATCCTGTTTTTGCACAGGTTCTGTATATGCTCAACGGAAATTCATCGGAAGGACTGCACTATGCGGCAACCGAAAAAGATCCCGAGCGGCTTGAAGATGAGGTTCAGGCTGTTATTGATGAATACGGTGTGCTGAATCTTGATTCCGACATGATGCCAAACTTCGGTTATTCAATACTTCGCGACGGTGGTGATTTTACGAACAGTACATCAACAACGCAGGATGATACGCGCAGAAATGTGTGGATGTATTTTGGAAGCAACAACGGCCATGGTCACCGCGATACATTGAACCTCGGTATGTCTGCATTCGGACTCAATATCATGCCGGACCTCGGTTATCCTGCGCAGACGGGAACTCCGCCGGTACGTATGCAGTGGATAGAGGCGACGCTCTCTCACAATACTGTTTCAGTAGATGAGAAGTGGCAGGACCTTAATGAAAAGACACGCGGTAAGGCAAAGCACTTTGACGATGCCGGTATGGTACAGCTTATGGATGTTTCCACCCCGTATGTATACAGCAATGTCGATGAATACCGAAGAAGCGTTGTTATGATAAAAGCGGATGATACGAATTCGTATTACGTTGACTTCTTCCGCGTGCTCGGTGGGAAGATTCACGAATATAGCATTCACGCATCAAGCGATGAAATCGCAGGAACTGAGGGGCTTTCACTTGTGCCGCAGATGGAAGACGGGAAATACAAAGGCACATATGCCGGAATAAATGTTCCGTTTGGTGCTGACCCGAATTCGCCTGACGCATGGGAATATGATACTGTATATCCCCGAGGATATACCTGGCTTGAGAATGTTGACCGTGCCGAAGAGCCTGAAAGCAAGTTTGAGGTTGATTTTGCAATAAAGGACTTTAAGAAGGCTATAGCAAACAGCAAAGGGCTTCATCTCAGAATGACGGTGCTCAATGGCGGAAACATTAAAAACGGTGTGGACACGTCCGTTGCAATCGCAGACGGATATCCGCCGCAGAAGGCAAGTAATAAAAGCATACCAAAGCTCAAATATGTTCTCTTAAAGCATACGGGCAAGAACCTTGACACAACGTTTACTACCGTGTTTGAACCGTATCGTGACAATAAGTTCATAAAGAGCGCAGACGAGCTTGATGCAGAAATCTACAGCGGATATGAAAAGGCCGGTGATGCACACCGCGCGCTTCGTATTGAGCATACCTCCGGCAGAGTGGATTATGTCTTCTATTCAACGAACCGTGATGTTACCTACAAGATAAGCGTTGACGGACGCGAGATATTCTTCCGCGGATTTGTCGGTGTTTATACGATTCAGAATGGTGAAAACACGTACAAGTACGTAAATGACGGTGACATTATCGGCGAAGCTGATGAGATAACAGTTGAACGGAGTGTTATATCCGGAACTGTTGAAGGCTTCACAAAGGATTATGTGTTTGACAATGAGATTATCATAAAGCCTGAACCAGCAGTTTCGGAAGAAGCAGTCAAGGCTCTTTCGGGAAGATTCGTCCATATCGATAACGGAACAGAACGAAGCGGCACGTTTAAAATTGAAGTGGCGGCTCTCGCAGAGGACGGAAGCGGGAATATTGTTCTTGATGTCGGCGGAGTTACACCGATAAGAAACTATATTGACGCAAACAATATGGACAAAGGTTTTACGTATATGATAGCCGAAGGTCAGTCTGCACGTATTCCGCTTTCCTACAGTGAAAATTTTGCTCCGGAATTTGCACCGGTAAGCAGTAATCTCACAACAAGTGCAGGAAGCTCAATAAGCGTCACAGTACATGCAACAAGTCCAAAGAATCTGGGAATTACTTATGAAGCAGAAATGCTTCCGAGAGGGGCAAGCCTGAATTCCGTAACCGGAGAAGTTTCGTGGAAGCCGGATGCTTCACAGGTTGGAAAAAACAACTTCGCTGTCACAGCACGCGATGCTTATGGACGTGAAAGCACTGTCTGGTTTGTTGTTGAGGTTTACGGCTCGACAACAGGAGGTTCATCATCGGATAAAACGGAAACGCCTGAGACAGGAACGACCGATACGCCCGCCGGCGGCGGAGGTGGAGGAGGCGGTGGCGGCGGTGCCGCACCGACCGACAAGCCTGATACCGACGATGAAAGCCTTCTCCTTGAGGAGAAGGTGCCGAGCACAGGTGAGGCGGATGAGGTGGAAAATAAAACTGACGCACCGGAGGCCTCCGGTGAAACGGAGAAGCTCCGTTTCACAGACATCGGCTCCCATGCATGGGCAGCAGATGCAATAAACGAGCTTGCAAAGGATGGAATAATAAAGGGCACGTCTGCAAGTACGTTCTCCCCGGCGGCTAACATCACCCGTGCAGACTTTGCACTGCTTCTTGTCCGTGCATTTAAGCTTGAAAGCGAAAATACGGAGAATTTTGCAGACGTATCGGCAAGTGATTACTTCGCATCCGAGCTTGCAATAGCACGCAACAACGGAATCATATCCGGCATCGGTGATAACAAGTTCGCACCGCGCAACTCCATTACGCGTCAGGATATGATGGTGATAGTCTACCGCGCACTACAAGCCTTCCTCCGGGAGGAAGGTGGCGCGGACGAAGTCCGTGACGGAAGGAGAATGACGGACACAACGGAAAGCAGCAACGTTGCGTCGGGCTC
>JAFQVE010000324.1 GCA_017408185.1 Oscillospiraceae bacterium
CGTTCTCCCGAAACGCCGGAGATGATAAGCTGGATAATGAACGGCTCTATTGTTTCATCGTCGATGAGCTCCTACAACACGGGTGAGCCTAAGGATATCGCCGGCGCGGCTCTTATGGATTATCTCGTCGGTGAGGTTGACAGCGACGGTATTCCGAATGAAAATTCACCGTCATATAACAGCCTGTGGATTACCAACATTCTTGGTATCGCAGATATTCTTTACGGTTATCCGCTTAACCCGACCGAGGATCTTAATGACCTGTTTTTAAACCCGAAGCTTCGTAAAATGCTGTCTGCAAACGTTGCGCTTACGCTCGGCGGATACTATACCGCACAGATCGGAGATACGGGTAGTTTTGCCGGCAGCGGTCTTGTTGTGGATCAGGCAGATTCCCTGCTCGCACTGAAATATGTTGAGGACAAGAGGCTGGCGCAGGCAGTGTATATGTTCAACGGAAATAAGCTTGACGGTCTTAACGGCTCAATTTTTGATGAAAACCCGGAAAAAATTACCGATTTTATCGAGAAAACGATTGAAGAAGAGGGTGAGCTTAACCTTTCGAGCGATATGCTCGCAGGCTTTGGCTTTGCGGTTTTGCGCAAAGGAGAAAAGTATAACTCTGCAGCCTCCGGTACACAGAACAACACGATAAGAGATGTTGCAATGTATTTCGGTTCAACAGACGGTCACGGACATTCCGACGGCTTTAACCTATTTATGTCAGCTTTTGGTCTGAACATTGCTCCGGAAAACGGATACCCCGAACAAACCGGAAGTCAGCCGAACCGTCTTGAATGGAACAGAGCAACGCTTGCTCATAACACTGTAACCGTCAATGAAAGCAAGCAAAACAACGTCAGCACGCCGCGTACAACGCCGTATCATTTTGATGATTCGGGAAAGGTTCGCCTTATGGATGTCGGCTCGACCGTACATTATACAATTGATGATTACCGGCGAACGGTTATGATGGTTGATGTTGATGATGAAAACTCATATACGGTTGATTTCTTCCACGTGAAGGGCGGAGATGACCACATCTACAGCTTCCATTCACAATCCGACGAAATAACAGCGATATCCGGCTTTAACTCTGAGCCTGTCATCACCCCGATGTATACGGACGAGCTCGGAAACCTTTACGGAACATATGCCGGCGCGGATGTAAAATACGGTCCTGACCCGACGGGATGGCCTAACCTTACATATCCGTGCGGCTCAACCTGGCTGAAAAATGTCCGCACCTATAACGATATGGAAAACACCTTCTCGTGGGAGTATAAGGTTAAGGACTGGAGAAAGAAGCTTACGGTAAACCGTGATATACGTCTTCGTATGACGATGCTCAATGATGAGCCGATGGAAGAGGTTGCATTTGCTGTCGGGCTTCCGCCGCAGAAGGATTCAAACGCGGATATAGGCGATGTTGAGTATATTCTTGTCAAAAACAAAGGTCATAACCTTGATACGACGTTCACAACGGTTATCGAGCCTTATGATGCAAGCAATAAGTACATCAAAGCGATAGAAAAGGTTTCTATGGTGCGTGATGAAAATTCAAAGCCGGGTGTGAATGATGCATACAGTGCGGTAAAAATAACTCTCGAAAACGACAGAGTGGATTACATTGTATATTCAACAAATAACACAGTTGATTATACAATCGACGGAAAGCTCCGCTTCCGCGGTTTTGCAGGCGTTCTTTCCCTTGATGGTGACGGTAATGTGATATACAGATACTTAAACGACGGTGAGGTGCTGGGGCTTATCGGTGAAGAAGCATCGGAAAAGACAGCCGCGTATACAGGCGTTCTCGGCGAGTTCACGCGAGAGCTCAGTCTTGATAACACACTTGAATTTAAGCCTGATGCGGGACAGAATATAGATTTAGATGAGCTTGCGGGAAGATATGTCTATGTTGCTGCGAATATCTATAATCCGGAGGCGTATAAAATCGAAAGCGCAAAAGCGCTTGAAAACGGAAGCATCTTGCTTGATATCGGAGATGTAACCCTTGTCCGTGATCTTAAAAACGGTGCAGACATTTCTCTCGGGTACACATATCACGTTGAAGAGGGACAAAAGCTTCGCATTCCCCTTTCAAGCACCGAAAGCACCTCTCCGACGATTGAGCAGGTAGAGGACGTGACCACCTCTGCCGGAAGCTCGATAACAATTCCGCTTAATGCCTCCGGATACAACGGCAGGGAGATACAGCTTATCGGAACAACGCTTCCGCGCGGAATGACGCTCGATGCAGAAAAGCAACAGCTTAAGTGGAAGCCGGATTCCTCTCAGGTTGGTGAAAACCACGTTGCAATTACCGTTTCCGACGGCTCTCTGCAGGAAACCATCCACTTCTATGTTACCGTTTACGGCTCGACAATGGGTGGAGCAGGCGGCAGTGGAGGCGCCGCAACACCGTCCACACCGGGTGCGGACGATGATAGCCTTCCCCTTGAGGGGAAGGTGCCGAGCGAAGACGAGGCGGATGAGGTGGAAAATAACACCACATCAAATGTCCGCTTCATCGACCTCGAAAATCACGCATGGGCAAAGGATTCAATAAACGCCCTTGCAGATGCGGGAATTATCAAGGGAACTACCCCGAATACCTTCTCACCCGCAAACAATATCACCCGTGCAGACTTTGCACTGCTCTTGGTGCGTGCATTCAAGCTTACAAGCGACAATGCGGAGAATTTTGCAGATGTAAACACAAGTGATTACTTCGCTCGTGAGCTTGCAATAGCACGCAACACGGGTATTGTCAACGGTATCGGTGATAACAAATATGCCCCGCGCAATTTCATCACCCGCCAGGATATGATGGTAATTGTCTACAGAGCGCTCAATAGCCTTCTCCTTGAGGTAGCGGAGCGTGAGCGGAGTGTCGGCGCGGCAATGAATGATAGTCCGGTGGACTATCAGAACCGCGACGTGACCGAGCCACAGCGAGACAAGGGGGACCGCCGAACGGCGGTGGATGAGGTGTTATCACAATA
>JAFQVE010000325.1 GCA_017408185.1 Oscillospiraceae bacterium
ATATACACTTCCACCGAAAATAATATAGCTTTTTACAGTTGCCGTGCCTTCAGAAAGGGCTGTAAACTCATCGCCGGCAGCCGACTGTAAAAGCACAGCCTCTCCATCCTCCAAAAGCATATGGTAAACATAAGCATCAGAAGCACCGTCACTTCCCGTCTCTGCCAAAGAAACGCTTGTGCTTTCACCGGGAGCGATGTTAGCCTCCGGGAAAGTGACAACCGCTGGAGAAGCAGCAGGGCTTCCCGTGAAATAAATACCTTCAATCTCCAAGCGATATTTATTCGGCTCAGGAGCCTTCTTACTCAAGCAGGTTTTTACTATCATAAGATACTCGGCATAACCGTTTGAATAGTCAAGAGAGTCATCCGCAACAAACTCACCGATGTTCTTTAACCTTACGGTTTCTTTCGTAGTGCTGTATAAATCCGCCTCTGCAACGAAATTTTCATCTGTTGTGTAGGTATCGATATTTGCCCTTACCGATGAGAAATTCATTGTGTTTTCATACGGCAGCATATAGATTTCCGCACGACCTGCAATCTTTTGTACTGCACCCGATAAATCTATGTTGTATTTTCCTGCTGCAGGAATCTTTACCTTAAACGCAACCCAGTCTCCTATTAATCCGCAAAGCTCCATACCTGTAGAGTACTGGGTGAAATACTTTCTGCCCGGTCTGCCTCTGGCGACTGCCGAAACCATGCCCCACGGTCTGACTTTTCCGTAATCAAGGTATGCATAACTGTTAAACTCTTCCTCTGTTATGTCTCTGCCGGCTGTTGTGTCGTCAACAGTTATTCCCTGATTTACGGTCATATCGGAATGTCCTTTTATTGTGAACATATACGCCTGATTTGCATTTGCCCAACGGTTTTCAGCTATGACATCAACTGTTTTTTCCTTCGAAACAGAAACGCCGTCAAGCGTTCCGGTAACCTTTACCGTCGCAGTTCCTTCAGCAATTGCGTATATATTACCGTCGGTTCCTGCAAGCAAAGCACCGTCCGGATTTCCGTTTTCTGCAATTTCAACGGTAACAATACCAAGGGTTCCATCTGTTTCCTCATCACCGCTGAACCATTTCACTTTCGGCGCAAGCTTTTCACCGACATAGGTGTTTTCACCGAAGGAAGCCTCTATGTCCGTAAGAGCTTTCTTAGCCGGCACTTCATTCAACGTGAGTGAGTTTATATACACCTCACCTGCTTCATTCGTAACGAGAAGAATCACATACACACCTGCATCGAGCGTAAGACTCTTTGATGATGCTCCGCTTACATCATTCGTTGCTTCAGTTTCAGCGTACAAATCCGCATTACCAATAACCTTATAATCATCAGCATTCAGATTATCGGCAAAAACAAATTTTTCAAAGTTTTGCGCGTTTTTTCTTACACATCCGACTATAGCATCACTGTCATCTTTCACAGCCTCGAATGTGCCATAGACAGAACTGTCACCAAACACATCTACAAGATTAGCGTTACTGCAATTACCAACGCTTACCTTTGTGTTCTCCGGAAACAGATATATGTCCAAATCCGAAGTTGCCTTGTTGCACTGCAATGCCTTCACAGCTGCTGTATAGTCTCCGTTTTCAGGAACTTCCACTTTGAATGCAACCCATTCGCCTTTTGTGCCCGCAACAGCGCGTACTCCCGATTTATGATTCCCCACCACAAAATTACGCCTGGGATCAGTTGCGGCTGCCGCATTATTGCTTGCAGGGGTAACAAAGCTTGAGCCGAGGTATGCCCATTCAGTGTTTGTAAGAGCAGGTGTAGTAAACGAGCTGTTAGCTGATTTTATGCTTCTCACTCCGGTTTCCGGATGTCCGCGTTCAATCCAGCTGCCATTCCCAAACGAATACGTGTATGAAGCTAACGCCTCATCACCTGCCGATACCGCCGGTAAAAGCGATATAACCATTGCAATCGCAAGAAAAAACGATAATATTTTTTTCATAGGAGCCTCCTTCTATCCTATACGAGGGACATAAGACCGGAAAGTCCCTGTCCCTCGCTGAAGAGTTTTTATTATTGTGCCGAAGTTGCCAATGCCGCTGTGTAGATAACATAAAGCTTGTTATCAGTTCCACGATAGATGAGATATCCGCGGGCATAATCCGAGCTTCCCTTTGCATTCGGCTTTGCGCAGAACTGACCGTGACCGTCATCCACGTTTTCATCAACGCCGTTTCTCTGTGATGCGGCTTTTGAGCCGTCCGTTGAGCCGATGTGTATTTCTGCAGTGCTTCCGAAAAGGATGCCGGCTTCGACGATTTCAGATGCATTACCCTTGTCATATTCTATCATGTATGCACCGTCGACAGGTGTGGAATCAAGAACTACAAGCGGATTTTTCTCAATCGCTTCTGTGCCGAAGGTAATTGTCTCAGCACCATTCCACTGATAGTAGGTGTATTCCGAGCCGTAAGCAACCGTTATGTCATCGCGTTTCCAATATTTCGCGCTGTCATCGCTATTGAAAATTGATTTACCAAAATCACCGTAGTTATACTGTGCTATTGCGCGGGTGATACCTTCCGCAACAATATCGCCTTCAAGAAGCTGTGTTTCTTCATCAATCCACCAACCGTTAAGGCTTCCACCAACAACGCCATATCCGCTCGTCGGAAGAACTGCCTTGCCATTTGTTGCTGTTATTGTATCTACATATGCACCGTTTTCATCCCAGAACTCAACTGCATGGGTTGCCGTTTCCTCCGGTGTTGTATAAACCGGTGTGAGGTATGTCGGAGACATGATGTAGAACTCGTATTCAGGATCGCTTGATACCCATACACCGCTGTCTTTCGTTCCGCGCACCCAGCCTGCGAAGTCTTCTGTATCGGTTACCTTTACCGTTACACTACTTGCAACCGGAATCTGCACAGTATTGTTTGCACTGATGCTTGTGTAAGTGCCATTGCCAATCTTATACCGAACATTTGCCCCTGCTGCGAATGCGATGTTGCCGGAAAGTTCTACCGGGGTATCTTCTTCGGGTTGCTCTGCTTCAGGTTCAGCGGTGAGCGTAAGGGATTCAATGTTTATTGCTTTAGAATCCACCATATTACAAAGCAGAAGTATGTATTCCGTGTCCCCCTCAAGCTCAATCGCTTGTGCGTTCGTCAACTCAGCATTTGCGCTTTCTGCCTTAGTCGCTGATTTACTATTATTGGCATTAATAGAAACAGCTTTACACTTTTTCTTGGCATCTTCAGAAATTCCAAGTTCATTAAACTTTTTGGCATCAACACGTAAAGATTGCCCTGCTTTTATATCAAGCGTCGTATTTGTCTCAGTGTTAATAATAAAACTTCCGTAAACCGCGCTTCCATGTGCAAAAACTTCTGATAGAGTTTGTCCATTAAAAGTGTCATTTGTTGTCACAACTAAATCCATTGGCAAAATGTAAATATCAACGTTTGAACTGGCATTAGTTTGACAAAACGCAGTTGCATTGATAACCTTATAGTTTCCGTTTACCGGAACCTTTATCTTAAGTGCCACCCAGTCATTTTGCTCTGCAGTCGGGGCGTGCGTTCTCAAAAAATATTTTTCACCTGAATATAACATAACAGGATAATCCGTAGACTTTTTAGATCCGCTCGCAGCATATTTTACATTTGTTCCGAGATACGCCCAGCGCTTATTAGGATCTTCATTATCGGTAGTTGCATAAGCACTATTGTATTTTTGTTCACCAATCGCTGTCGCCACTTGATCAACAACCGTAGCTTTGGTTATCTGTTCCAGCCAATCGCTCGTTACACCTTTACCGTCTTTTGTGAAAACATACGTCACCGTTGTTGCTTCGCCGTCTGCTGCGAAGGCGGTGGGGATAAACGCCGCAATCATCGTGATTGCAAGGATAAGTGATAATAACTTTTTCATGTTGTTTCTCCTCCAATTTTTTTGTTTTCGTGAGATCCTTCGACAAAACCTCAGGATGACACGGACTTTATTTTATATATTAAATGCCGGAAGCCGACATATTATTTTTAAAGCTTTATCGGTTCATCATAGATGATAGTGTGCTTTTCGTCAAGCTCACGGTACTTATGGCTGTGCCCGCAGTACCAATGCTTGAATGAAACGTTTTTGTCTATGTACTTTTCAAGCTCGCCAAGTTCCGGACAGAAGGTCGCATCCGGCGGCGTCTGCTCATACTTATGGGTGAGGATATAATCAAACTTAAAATTATTTCTTTTTATCGTTTCATATGCAAGCTTAAGCTCCGGCTCTTCCGGTTCTTCCCCCGGGTAATACAGCCCGAGCTTGTGCCAGACCTCAGAGGACTCACAGCCGCCGAATACAAAGAAGCTTTTCCCCTCGATTTCAAAAGCGTGACCGCGTTTTAAGTGAACTATATGTTCTGACAAGCGATGAACCTTGCCACCGCACCATTCCTCTTCGGGAAAGCTTTTGAGATAATCAAAATTTTCGTGGTTGCCGTCAACAATCGCAATGTTCTTTTTTATCGAAAGAAACCATTCGGTGAAGATTTTGTTTTCCTCTTTATTTCCAAAGCAGAGGCTGACATCACCGAGAACAATGAGCAAATCGTTATCATCGGCTTTTTCTATATATTCATTGAGCCCTTTAAAATCAAGCTTACCGTGAATATCGCTAATCAGATATATCATCGTATCAGCTGCCCCTTCCCGCTTTTAACAAGCTCAACAAAATCATCCACCGTCTTTATTTCTTTATCAGAAAGCATTCCTGACAATGCGTAGTCTTCAAGGCGGTGCGCATCGCTTCCGGCAGTCATATAAAGATTATGTTCTTTTGCCTGGGCTTCCGCCAAATCAGTATAATTTTCATGGCGCGGACTTGAATTGTAAATTTCAAAGCCGTCAATGCAAGAATAATCAGAATATGTTCCGCCGTCACGACGGGGGTGCGCCTGTACTACAAGCACTCCTTTTTCATGCATGATTTTATAAAACTCTTCGTGTGTAACCTTACATATATCGGGGTAATTATAAAGTATTTCGGGAGTTATGCCATACACGAGATAATCTCCGGGAACGGTTGAAAGATGTATCTCCGCACTCAGAATCACGTTTACTCCGATTTCATCGCCTTTCTCTTTTGCATTGCGATAGCCGAGAAAAAAACGGTCAACGGCATTTTGCCAGCATTCACTGTCGTATCCGTCAAGATATTTCTGAATGAAATGGTCGGTTACTATAACACTTTTATACCCTGCCTTATGATAAAGC
>JAFQVE010000326.1 GCA_017408185.1 Oscillospiraceae bacterium
ATAGCGGCGCGGGCGCTTGAAAGCCTTGATGAACACAGCAAGGATGAGGACGCACACGGGATAGGCGAGAAGATAAACGAGATTGAGGAAAGAATAAGAAAGCTTTCAATCACAGGCGGTGGTAATGGCGTTCCTGTCATCTCCGTACACGATGAGCTTTATGCCGAAATCGTACCGGAAGAAGGACAGGTGTACGTGGTGAAATACCACGATATGCCATACGGTGAAGACCCGAACCTTATTTCCGATGCAGTGTTTTACCGTGTTAAAATAGGCGATGGAGTGCGGACACTCGCAGAACTTCCGGTAATGACCAATATAGAAGCTGGAACGGGAAACGGAAGTATCAGACTCGTTGACCCGACATATGACAACGGTGATGACGGAATAGACTCTCCGAATAATATAGCGGCGGGGCAATTTAGCGTATCTCTCGGTAAATATATTAAAAACTATGGTAAAGCTGCTGCTGGTTTTGGTTACAGTAACGATATTACTGAGAATGGAAGACGCAGTTTCGTTGCAGGTGCAAATATTCTAATGGATGCCGAGGTCTCTGCGGCAATAGGTTTCAGGAACTCGTTATACGGAAGTAAACACTTCGGATGGGGTTCATACCTTACACTTAGAGGTGGCGGCAACATAGCAGCCGGAAAAGCTATTGAAACAACCGATGAGTCCTCAAACACGGTATTACTCGGAGCGAATTTGGAGACAGCTCTTCCGCATAAAGGCGAAAATCAAGTTATATACGGACAGTACAACGAAGAAGACGCAGATGCTTTAGTTATTCTCGGAGGAGGAACAAGCGATACAGAGAGGAAAAATGCGCTTGTTGTTAAAAAAGACGGCACAATTCTGATTGATGGCAAGGAGTTCGACAAAATCGCTCCGTTCCTTGAAGCGATAGAGAAAGAACTTTCAGCCGGAGGATTAATCCCGAAATATGTATATCTGAAGCCGGACGGAAGCTTTGGTTTTGAGGAAATGCCCGGTGAGGACAAGACGCTTCCGGAATATAAATTTTTGCAGGGTGGACATTCAGACGTTACAAATGCAGCCCCGTCAAACTACACAGAATATCCCGCCGAAGGCTCGGACAGCGACAGGCAATGGGCGTATCTCGGAACAACGGCAAAAAAATCGAATTCCTCTGGTAACTTTACATCATTTGGCAGTTCTTATGCATGGATGATCGGTTCATCCTACGATACATGGACGGCGTTCAGGATACGCATTCCGGAAACGGGCTTTTATTCGGTTAATATGGACTATATGAAGTTCACCAACGGCGGTATCATCGAGACGTATATTCTTCCGATGACCGCTGAGATGGAAACGGAGTTTGCACCGGAAAATACCGATACCTACGGCACAACGGCTTCGAACGGCACCGGCAATTATCAGGAACGCACCGGCGGGAAGACATTTTTACAGCTTACGTCTATTGCGGGAGCAAAACCCATAGGAGATGCAATTGATACTTACGGAGCAGAGTCAAGAGGTGAGTGGTTCTATGATGAGAAGATAGGCGAGGTATCCGCCGAGGCGGGAGAATATCTGCTGCTGTTTAGAAACACACGCGCTACGTCAAAAGGAAACCTGCGATTTGCAAACATTACGCTTACGGGATTTGTTCCTGCCGCCGACGCAATCAAAGTCGGTGAAACGGTGCTGACTG
>JAFQVE010000327.1 GCA_017408185.1 Oscillospiraceae bacterium
CAAGGCAATCGGTGTTGCACCGGTCGGTTGCTCTGTTATGGCATATGATTATTTCTCCTGCGATATGGTTGAGGCGGCTCACGGCCGTGCTCCGGCTGTTGCAACAGGTCTCAAGCGCGCATTCCCCGAGAATGTTATCTTTACATATCAGGGAGACGGCGACCTTGCATCAATCGGTATGGCAGAAACTGTCCATGCCGCAGCAAGAAACGAGAATATAACAGTTATCTTCGTAAACAACGCAATCTACGGTATGACAGGCGGTCAGATGGCTCCGACATCGCTTCCGGGTCAGGTCACTCAGACTTCACCATATGGCCGTGATGTAACAACTGCAGGCTATCCGATCAAGGTCAGCGAAATGCTCGCAACTCTTGACGGTCCCGAGTATATCGAGCGCGTTGCAGTAAACAGCGTCAAGAATGTCAAGGCTGCAGGCAGAGCAATCCTCAAGGCATTCCAGAACCAGGTTGAAGGAAAGGGCTTCTCTCTCATCGAGGTTGTTTCCACCTGCCCGACAAACTGGGGTATGACTCCGAGTGATGCTCTCAAGTGGGTAGACGAGAATATGATTCCCTATTATCCGCTCGGAGTTTATAAAGACAAGAGCGCGCAGAAGGAGGAGAAATAAGCTATGACAACACAGATACTTTTAGCAGGATTTGGCGGTCAGGGCATCCTCTTTGCAGGAAAATTTCTCGCATATAAGGGACTTTTAGAGGGAAAACAGTTAAGCTGGCTTCCGTCCTACGGCCCCGAGATGCGCGGCGGCACAGCTAACTGCAGTGTCATCCTCTCCGATGACCCGGTAGGCTCGCCGATAGTTTCAACTCCCGATGTTCTTGTTGCAATGAACCTTCCGTCTCTTGACAAATATGAGGATGCAGTTGTTCCCGGCGGTATCATCATCGTCGATTCAACTCTCATTGAGCGCAAGGTAAAACGTACAGATGTCAAGGTGTTCTATATTCCCGCAACTCAGATGGCGCAGGCAATGGATGCACCGACTCTTGCAAATATGATCATTACGGGTAAGCTTATGAAGGAATGCGGAATGAGAACCGATAATATTGAGGACAGCCTCAAGAAAGTCGTTTCCGCAAAGCGCGCAAATCTCCTTGAAGTTAACCTCAAAGCAATCAATACAGGTATTGAATACAACGACTAAAACCAACCCGGCAGTGTGTAAAAAACGCACTGCCGGGTTTTCTGTTGCAAATAATGGTGTATGTGATATAATGTAAGAAAAAGGAGGAGCGGAAAAATGAAAAAATTATTGTCAACAGTTCTTGCAATAGCTATGATAACCGCATTGTTTGCTACCACTGCGGTTGGTACAGAAGCGAAAGCGCCGAGTGAATGGGCAAAAGAAAGTGTGGAAAAAGCAAAAGAACTTTCGATTACCGAGTGTGATTATGACTATACGGCACCTATTTCCCGTGAGGATTTCTGTGAGATTATCTATAATTACATAAATACAAGCGGAAATGGGCTTCCAACCGACAGTGCAGAGCCGTTTTCCGATACGGAGAACGAAAAGATAGCAGCTCTCTACTCTCTCGGCATAATCAACGGAAAGAGCGAAACGAAGTTTGCACCGAATGATACTCTCACACGTGAAGAGGCGGCAACGATTCTTTCACGTGTTGTCGATAAAATGTGGGGCGAAACATGGGTGACTTTGCAGCTTATAAGATTTGCCGATGCCGATAAAATATCCGATTGGTCAAGAAACGGCATACAGCTTATATACAAGCTCGGCATCATGCAGGGGGTCGGAATGTCAGGCGAAATGCCGATATTCTCACCGAAAACAACACTTACTGCAGAACAGGCAATAACAACAGTCGTGAGACTTTATGAAAAACAGCCTGCCAAAACATTTGCCGATAAGCTCAATTCTCTTATGCCTGAGAATGTAAACTATATGTTTTCACCGTTCTCAATCAAAATGGCACTTATGATGGCGGCAAACGGCGCAGACGGTGAAACTCAGCAGGAAATTCTTGATGCGGTAGGAGTATCGGATATTGAAGAATACAATGCAAATACGAAGCAGATGATTGAAAACTTCAATTCAATTGAGGTTTTAAAGCTCAATGTTGCAAACTCAATCTGGCTGAATTCCAATCAGACAAAGAATAATTTTTCGGAAACCTTTTCCAATAAGATGCAGGATGTTTTCGGTGCAACGAGCGAAATTGTAAATGACGCAACCGCAGTTTCAAAAATCAATGACTGGGTCAATGAGAAAACCAATGGCAAAATACCGACAATTATTGATAATAGCGAATTTGTAGCAATGCTTGTAAATGCTGTATACTTCAAAGCAAAATGGCATGATGAGTTTCGCATAACTGAAAAGGACACATTCACCGAGCGCAACGGCAAAGAAAAAAGTATTGACTTTATGAGAAGAACCGATTATATGGACTACGCCGAACACAACGGAGTGAAAATGGTGAGAATCCCGTACCGTAGATTTGATACGGTATATGATGACAACGGAAAGTTTTTAGAAACAAAGCTTATGAAAGATGCTGTTATCAATATGTATGTGATGATGTCCGATAACGCCTTTGATGCTGAAAAGACAATTGTCGGAAGTGCATTTAAAAATACATACGTAGAGCTTTCAATGCCAAAATTCAAGATAGAGTATCAATTAAGCTTAAGTAAATTGTTGAAGGAAATTGGAATCGTCAAAGCGTTTGTTCCCGGTGTAGCGGAGCTTCAGGATATGGTTCCGGGAGAAGAGTTGCTCCATATAAAAGATGTGCTTCATAAAACGTATATCGATGTCAATGAAAAGGAAACCGAAGCAGCTGCGGTAACTGCAGTTGGTGCAGGTGGTAGCGGTTCCGTGCGACCGGAACCGATTGAAATAAAATTCAACAAGCCCTTTACCTTTGTAATCCGCGACGATGTAAGCGGCGAAATTCTCTTTATGGGTGAATATGCCTTTGCAAAATAAAAAGGAGATTAAGAAATGAAAAAAAGATTATTGAGCTTGATCTTATGCCTTTGTATTGCGGTTTCGCTGATTCCGTGCATGGGTTTTGCACCGAAATCAGAGACGATCGTGATCCTCTATGAAAACGATGTACACTGTGCGGTTGAGGGATATTCAAAGCTTGCCGCAATGAAGAAAGAGCTCTCAAAGCAGTATAATCACGTTGGCGTCGTATCATCGGGCGACTATCTCCAGGGCGGAAGTCTCGGCGTTGTGTCGCGGGGCGAATATATTGTGAAACTGATGAACCTTGTCGGTTATGATGCGGTGACACTCGGGAATCACGAGTTCGATTATAAACTTCCGAGATTGCTTGAGCTTGTTGAGCTGATGAACACAAAGCCTGTCTGTGCGAATTTCAAGGATGATAGCGGAAACAATGTTTTCGAGCCTTATAAAATCGTTTCCTATGGAGATATTGATGTTGCATACATAGGAGTAACAACACCGCACACACTGACCTCCTCATCACCTGCGCAGTTCAAGAATAAAGAGGGTGAATATGTATATAACTTCTGCGCAAATGACCTCTATGAGGTTGTTCAGGGAGCTATCGATGCAGTAAAAGAAAAAGGCGCGGATGTCATAATTGCAATAACCCATCTCGGATATATGGAAGAGGGTCTTCTTTGGCCCGTGAACGATTTGATTGAAAATACCGAGGGGCTCGATGTTGTCCTTGATGCGCATTCGCATAGCGTAATCGAAGGAGTGGAGTTTGAAGATAAAAAAGGCGAAAAAGTCATTCTCACGTCAACGGGAACAAAATTTGCAAGTGTCGGAAAACTTACAATTTCGGGTGATGAGTTAAAAACAGAGCTTATTCCAATGTCGGAGTATGAGAATACAGATGCAGCGGTTGACGAATATATTGCAAAAATAAACGAGGAATATGCCACTTTGGGAAATCGCAAAATCGGAAGCACTGATTTCAGACTTGATATGGACAACGGTGACGGCGTACGCCTTATAAGAAACAGTCAGACAAATCTCGGGAATTTCTGTGCTGATGCTTACCGCGAAATGACGGGAGCAGACATCGGATATGCAAACGGCGGCGGAATACGTGCGAATATCGAGGCGGGAGACATAACTTTCAACGACCTGTTAAGTGTATTTCCGTATAATAACGTTGTGTGTGTTGCAAAGCTTAACGGACAGACAATTCTTGATTTTCTTGAACTTGCAATGATTAACTACCCTGAAGAGGACGGACAGTTTGCGCATATATCGGGACTTACATATGATGTTGACCCGAGTGTAAAGTCAACTGTCAGACTTGATGAAAACGGTGCGTTTGTGAGTGTTGACGGAGCAAGGCGCGTGTCGGATGTAAAAGTTCTCAACAGAGAGACCGGAGTATATGAGCCGATTGATGAAGGGAAGATATATGCCTTTGCAACCCATAACTATTTTCTCGAGGATTTCGGCGGAGGAATGGAGATGTTCAGGAATGCAAAGAGCGTTGAAAATCTCGGAATTCTTGATGTTGAGTTGCTTGAAAGCTTCTTAACTGAAAAACTTGCCGGTAAGGTGAGCGAAAAGTATAAAGTCGCAGAGGAGAGAATCAACTTTACCGACGAATACATTCCACTTCGCAAAACCTTTGAGGCGAAAGGTTATGAGGTTATCTGGAGAGCGGAAGAACCAAAGAAGATTGTTGTAAATACCGACCATTGCACATATATATTCATGGCAGATACAAACATTGTCACGGTTGACGGAGAGAAGTACGAAAGCGACAGAATAGCTTATATAGAAAAAGGCAAAACATATATTTCGGCAGATTGTGTTGCGTTGTGTGAAATGCTTTGCAGCGTGAAATAAATCCTTAATACATAAAAATTCCACTGCGATTATTTATCGCGGTGGAATTTTCTGTATTTCTGCGGTGATATCCCTTCAAAGCTTCTGAATGTTCTGCTGAAGTAGTGAAGACTACGAAAACCGCATTTTTGTGCAATTTCCGAAAGTGAAAGCTCTGTTTGTGAAATCAATTGCTTTGCCCGTTCAATCCGCCGCAGATTGACAAACTTCATCGGCGGCATATCAAACAGCAGATTGAATCGCTTTATGAAATAAGTCTTTGAAAAATTAACCTCGTTTGCAAGCTCTGTGAGCGTTATTTCGTATCCAAGCCTGTCCTCTATATAATAGCGCAGATTGAGGATTTTTATATCACTGTTCTCCTTTGCGTTTTCGGGTGTGTCAAGGATTGCCGAGTGTGCATATTCTTTTGAATCGGGATGCGACGGAGAAAAGTGACGGAGTGAATGAATGAGAAACAGTTTGAAAGCGCAGTTGGCCGCTTCTTCAGAATGAATTTCACCTTTGATTCCTTCTTTGCCGGATTGAAGAAGCATCTCGTGTGCGAATGGAATGGCAGATAGGTCAAATTCATTCGGAAGTTCAGAAATGGCAGACGGTTCCGCAAAGAACTTGATTTCGAGAAGCTGCATTTCGGGGCAGCCCTCAATTGCGTGAAGCTCTCCCTGCTTTGAAAAATATACGTACCCGGAAAGTGCCTTGTGCCGCTTGTTTTTGATTGTGATATAACCGCCGCCGCTTTTGCAGTATATAAGCTGATGAAAATCGTGAGTATGCAGGACCACATCGTGTGCAACGTGATCTGAAAACCAGAATGCAAGCACGTTCATTTTTCTCACCTCGGCTATATTATATATCGTTGTTGCACAAAATTCAACACATCGAAGTGATTTTGTGCAAACTAAAAGCTCTATAAAATAATTTATTCTAAATACAAAAGTGAAAAACGGTGTTATACTTGATAAGACGAAGCCGATAATAAGGAGATATGAAATTATGGAAAGAGCAGTAATAGGAATTATAGGTTGCGGCAATATCGCAAAGGATACACACCTTCCAAATGCATTTTCAAATCCGAGAATACGTGTAAAATGGTGTTGTGATCTTGTGCAGGAAAATCTCGATTATGTGAGCGAAAAATACAG
>JAFQVE010000039.1 GCA_017408185.1 Oscillospiraceae bacterium
GCTGATTACACCTTGAAATATGACTTCAGCAAGACGGGCTCAAATATCAGATTTGAGGAAATTCCCGAGGAAAAAACCAACAACTTCTGGATGCCTCATTCATATACATCTCCGATATCAACACTGCGCTCCACAGGCTACGGTCTCCAGCTCGGAACCAATGTTGACCAGTGGGTTGCGGTAAAGCTTTACATTCCCGTTGCAGGTATTTATAAAACACGTTTCTGCAACCTGACGGGTACGAGTGGCGGTATCGGTGAACTGTATATCGTTGACGGTGATGTCAATGATATCCCGGCAGCCCTTCCGACAGCACAAAAGCTCGGTAAGGTTTGCTTCTATTCCTCAAGCACGATATATAACAATTATTCGGATTTGAATAACGTCGAGTTTGAAGAGGCAGGCGAATATCTGCTTGTTTTCAAGGCTACTGCAAAGGGTGACGGCATAAATAACGTCGGCAGCTATAATATGTACCCCACATCTATTGAGTTTATCGGTACAGATGATGCGCAAACAGCCATTACAAGCCTGTTTATTTCAAAGAGCGATATTGAGCTTTCAATCGGCGAAACTGATACGGTTTCCGTAACCGAAGCATGGCTTTCAGACGTTACAAAAGCAATAGCTTCTGACTATACCGTTTCATTTGACAGCTCAGACGATAATGTTGCTACGGTTGATAACAGTGTCATAACTGCTGTCGGTGCAGGCAATGCTGTCATTACAGTTACTGCAACACGCGGAGAGTCCTCCGTTTCACGCAAGGTTAAGGTAGCTGTTTTACCTGAAACATATTCCGGCTTTACGGCAAAGTACGACCTCACCGCAAATGCTGACTTTGCGGCCGCGACATATGCCGTTACGCATAATTTGTGGAAGTATTCAGGTGCAAGCGGTGCGGTCGCAGTTAACGACGGATATATTTCATTCGGCGACAGTGCAGATTCGTATGCAGAAATTAAGGTGAATGTACCTGTTTCAGGCGAATATCAGATAAGGCTTTCCCACGCTCAGAACGCATCGGGCGCGGTTGGCTCCGTGTACCTTGACGGAACTGAAATAGGCGAGGTTGATTATTCTGCAGCGAGCGGAGAAGTAAAGCTCGCAGTTAAGAACATCACAAACGGAGAGCATACAATAAAGCTTGTGTGCAAGGACGGAACAAACGGCTTTGTTCAGTCTCCGTCGGCAATTACGCTTTACGGCGGAAAGAAGGCGGCACCTGTTGATGCAGACCTTGTCTTCAAAAACAACGCGGCAAGGGTTACAAAAATTTATCTTTCAGACGGAAGCGAGCTTGACCCCGAGCAGGCTTCTATAAGCTACAGCATGGTAAGTGAGTCTGATGCCCAAATCAATGCCGATACGGGAAGTGTTGCGGCAGGTGCAACAGACGCAGAAGGCGATGTTACCGCAAAGATTAAATACAACAATATTGAGTATTCCGAGACTCTTGAAAATGTAACCATCAAGGGTATCAGTGAAGCTGCATATACGCTCAATTATGTTTTCAATAAAGCCGATTTGACAGATCATACACGTCTTCTCGGGGTTGACTATGATAAGACCTACGGCTTCTGGAAATATCATTCCTCAAATTACGAGAATGCAAGCATTAAAAAGGTAAGCTACGGCTTCTATCTCAGTCTTGCGGAAAAGAAGTGGGCGGCTATTACTATTTACGTTCCGGCCTCGGGCAGATACACAACTACTTTGAATTATCTCTGTGGTTCATCCGGCGGTAAGGGCGAAATTCACATTCTTCCGGGCGATACCGTTGATATAGAAACGGCTATTGCAAACGGTGAGTCGCAAAAGCTCAGTGACGTTATAAGCTTCTATGAGCCGGCAAGTACAAATAGATCTGCTTCTCTCCGCGATGCAAACTTCTTTGAA
>JAFQVE010000328.1 GCA_017408185.1 Oscillospiraceae bacterium
AGACCGAAATCACGGCAACTGCAAAGGTCGGTGAGCGTGAAATCGTTGCAACAGGTATATATACATCTATTGTCTCTGACCGCGGAATAGAGATCAGTTATGACATTGGTGGAGATATGCAGGAGGCAGGGCTTGTAAACAGCTTAAGCAAAACCTTTATGGAACAGCTGACATATGATTTCTCCGGCGGACTGTATAAGTGGATTTCAGGTTCTGCAAAGGGACTTAACACCGGCGGCACTTACCTGCGCTGCAGAAAGGGAAACCTGCAGATAGGAAACGGTTGCTATACGGCGTTTGAGGTGTTTATCCCTGAGGCGGGAAAGTATACAATGGAAATGGCTCACGGCGGAAACGATGCCGGCGTTGATGTTGACGTGTATGTAAGCCGCGGAAATCACTCAACAAGCGCAATCGATTATATAGGTTCTTACAGCTGCTACGACCCCACCGTTGCATATGACCCGAATTATTTCAGCACTCTTATGACAAAGCCAAGCGTAGTTGAGGGAATAAAGATATATGAGCCGGGATATTACGTAATAACCTTCAAGGTGAATGGCTCGGGCAGTGCAAGCTCAAAATTCGGTTCTGTAGGAAGCTTCAAGCTCAGAAGCGGCGGAGATGCGGCTCTCCTCGGTACGGTTAAGGATGAAGCAAGCGGCGAATATCAGTATATAACAGCATCTATTGAGGAAAAGGAAATAACATACCATGAGGTTGAAACTTTCCCGACAACGCAGCTTTCGCTCCTTATGAAGAACCTTGACGGCACGGTTGATGAGGAGAAAACAGCGAAGATAAAAGCAACCTTCCGTCCGAATGACCGCGCGGTTGCGGGAGTTGATAAAGCGGGACTTGTAACAGGTTACAGCGAAGGGAAAACAGACATTTACATTGATGCAACTTACGGAGAGCAGACATTTGCCGGCTCACTTGCAGTAAGCGTTTTTGATGATACGGGAGTTAAAAGCGCGTATATCGATGTGCCTTCGGAAATATACGAGCGCGAGAAGATAAAGGCAGAGCTTGTTGCCGTTATGAACAGTGGTGATGAGGTTCGCGTGCCGGTGGAAAACACTGTCTTCTTCTCGGAGGATACATCAGTTTTGCGTGCAGATGAAGACGGTATGCTCACAGGCATCAAGGATGGAAAAACAAAGATACGTTTTTCCACAAAGGAAACCTTCCGCGGTTCTGATCTCGATGAAGAAATGGAAATCACGGTTTCGCTTCACGAAGGGAAGAAAGCTCCGACGTGGTATACCACAGAAAAGCGCGAAAACGCACTTGAGAATATCAGTAAATACTCGTGGGCAAAATCCACGATGAAAACTGCGGTAAACACTGCAGACACATACCTTGCAAATTATGAAAAGTGGTACGAGCTGATTCAGGGTGAGGGCGTTCCGCGTTCACGTCTTGTTTCGCAGTACGGAGACGACTTCTCAAACATCTGCCGCTATTGCGGTGCGGATGTTGAGGGAGAATACGGACGAAACGGAAGCGACGGTTTTACGGTTGATCCGATAAGCCGCCCGTGGAAGATCCAGTGCCCGGCGTGTAAGCGCCTTTTCCCAAGCAATGAGTTTGATAAATTCTATGAGCTCGGCGTTGATGACCAGGGATATTTTAACCTTGAAGAGGCATACAGAAAGCATAAAGAGCTTTTTGCAGACGAATATGCAAAATCCGGCTATGCAGACCAGGGGTACGGATATCTCAAAAACGTTCTTTATCCGGAAATCGGAGATAAAAATGAGGACGGAAGCTTAAAGACAACAAGTATCAACAACGGTCAGGGACTTCGTCCGGGTGAAACGGTCGAGGGCTGGGGCGTTGACGACAGCTACGGTTATCTGCCGAAGGATGAAAAAGGCAATAATTATCAGATGACAAGCGGAGGAAGCGGCAAGGTTACGGAGCGCCATGCGTATGTTGCGTATTACAACTATCGCGCAGCTGTAAAGCCGATTACGGCAGCGTATGCACTTGCCGAGGCGTATCTTTATACAGGCGATGAAAAGTACGGACGTGCGGGCGCGATACTCCTTGACCGCATTGCGGATACATATGAGAGCTATGACTTTTCAATCCAAAACAAGACACCGGCGGGATATATCTTCTGGGGAGCAGACGGCAGCGGTAACCTCGGTAAATATGTCGGACATATAACGGATGCTGAGCCGCATGCACACAACCTTGCGAAGGCTTGTGATATCCTTTATCCGATGATAAAAGATTCAGGCGTTATAAACTTCCTCTCCCAAAAGGCAGGGGAGATGGGACTTGAAAATGATAAGATAAGCTCCGAGAAGATATGGAACAACTGGGCAACCGGAATTCTCAAAGAAATCTACACCGCTGCAACGGAAATGAAGGTTCGGGGAAACTTCGCTCTCGGACAGACGGCGGTAACGATGGCTGCAATTGCACTTGACAATGAGCCGGAGACCACAGAGATGATAGAGTGGGTCCTCCGCACGGGTGATAACGGAACCGGCGGAAATGTTCTTACCAAAATTGTTGATCAGGTGGACCGCGACGGTCTCGGTAATGAAACCTCTGATAACTACAACGGAATGTGGATAAACTCAGTAAATGCCATTGCAGAGTATCTTACTGTATACAAAGGGCGCGAAAATCTCAATCTGTTCCAGCATCCGAAGTTCGCGCAGATGTATGCGCCGTTTAAGGACAGAGTTTCCTTAAACAACCAGACAGTAAACATCGGTGATAACAGCAACACTGCAGAGCTTAATATCAATGTTACGCTCGCTACGTTTGTAAACGGATTTAAGTATCTTAAAGACACTCCGTTTGGAAAAGACCTTGCACAGTATACCTATTTCCGCAACGGCTTCAGCGTAAAAGACCTTAAGTACAGCATACTGGACAAAAATCCGGAGCGCGTGCAGGATGAGATTCTTGCCTTCGGGGTTGAGGATAATCCTGCGCAGGACAGCGATATGCAGGCAGGATATGGCTTTGCGATATTGCGTGACGGTGCAAAGTACAGCTCGGCAAGCTCTGCAACGGAAACGAACAGTCTACGTGATTTCTGGATCCACTTCGGCAAAACAGGAGGTCACGGACATACAGACCTTATGAACATAAGCGTCGGAGCATTCGGACTAAACCTCACGCCGGATCTCGGATATCCGGCAGTGACCGGTACAGATCCCGAAAGATTGCAGTGGACAGGTCAAACGCTTTCGCATAACACGGTTATGGTAGGTGATGCATCGCAGGATGCAATAACCGAAACGCTCGGGCATCCGATACATTTCGACGATGCGGGTGCAGTGAAGCTTATTGACGCAGACGGACCGCGTGCATACAAGGATACCGATATTTACCGGAGAACGCTTGTTATGGTAGAGGTTAATGACGATGTGGCTTACGGGGTTGACTTCTTCCGTGTCCGCGGTGGAAACAAGCACACCTTCAGCTTCCACGGTCAGGCAGAGAATGCTTGCGGAGTTGAAGGACTTGACGGAATGGAAAAACAGGCAGCAACCGATGCCGGAGAATACGAGCTTTCATTCTGGAACAATGCCGGAAAGTTCGTTACAGAAAAGGTTTATAAGGATGCAGGCGAATATTACGGGTCGTATGCATCTCCGTCACTTGAGGCCGGAGCAGATCCGACCTCACCGGATGCATGGAATTATGTAACAACGTATCAGCGCGGAGCAAGCTGGCTCGGGCGTGTTCGCCGTGATACCGAGCCTGAGAATAAGTTTGCGGTTGAGTTTGACATAAAGGACTATCGCAAAACGATTACCGACAGCAAAAACATAAAGCTTCGCATTACGCAGATGAATAACTTCACGCCGGACGATGTTGCAATTGCGGCAGGTCCGATTCCGACAAAGCCACAGAATGCGGCGCTTCCGAAAACCTTTGACTATATGCTTGTAAAGCGCACAGCTGAAAATGGTGAGAAGCTTGACAGTATGTTCACATCGGTTATCGAGCCGTATAAGGGAGAGCGCTATATCAGCAGTATCGAAACCGTTGGTGTTGACGGAACAGTTTCCGGAGATAATATGGCGCGTGCAGTGAAGGTAACTCATAACTCCGGTCGTGTTGATTACATAGTCTATGCAACGGATAACAGCGTTACTTACACTGTGGATAACGGAAAGTTTGATTTCCGTGGATTTGTCGGCGTTATCAGCTTCAATGAGGACGGAAATGTAATTTACAGATACGTAAACGACGGTGATGTTTTAAATGGTGAGCTTCAGATTAAAGAAAATGTGAAGCAACCGAAGGCATATACCGGAATGGTTGCAGGTTTTGATGACGAGATGGTTTACGGTGATTTTGAAAACTGGATTGACGTAAATATCAATGCCGTTGACGGAATGACGATCGAAGATGTACGGAAGGATATTACGGGAAGGTACATCTATATTAAGAACGACGGCAAGGAAAGCGGAGCGTACAAAATCCTCGGAACAGAAGAAAAAGATGACGGAACTATACGTCTTGATATCGGGACGGTGTCCACGGTGCGCTCGTTTCGGGATTCTTACAATTTCGATGGAGGTTATGTATATAACATAGCCGAGGACCAGGAGTTTGTGATCCCGACCTCGTATATGGAAGATGCCGCACCGGTGTTTGAGCCGGTTGAAAGCGTGACAACGTCTGCAGGAAGCAGCGTTTCTGTTAAGGTGACTGCAAACAGCGATGTTTCGGATACGATAGTGTATGAGGCAAAAACGCTTCCGCGTGGTGCAAGTTTTAATCCCGATACTGCAACGCTTACATGGAAGCCGGACAGCAGCCAGATAGGTGATAACCACGTTGCAATCACGGCGCGTGATAGCGACGGACGCGAGAGCACGGTGCACTTCACGGTAACGGTTTACGGTTCGACAACCGGCGGTTCAACATCGGATAAAAACGGTGAAGAAGATAAAACGGAAACCCCGTCCGGCGGTAATGCCGAAGGCACCGGAGCACCTGCAGGCGGCGGAGGAGGCGGTGGCGGCGGTGCCGCACCGTCCGACAAGCCCGAAAACACGACGGATACCGATGAAGATAAAAACGAAGATGGCGAAAAAGCACCCGACGCGTCGGGTGAAACGGAGACACTCCGTTTCACAGACCTCGGTAACCACGCATGGGCAGAGAATGCAATAAACGCTTTGGCATCGGACGGAATCATCAAGGGAACATCGGAAACAACATTCTCACCTGCAAGTAACATCACCCGCGCAGATTTTGCGCTGCTCTTGGTGCGCGCATTTAAGCTGACATCGGATAATGCGGAGAACTTTGCAGATGTTACAGCAAGCGATTACTTTGCAACCGAGCTTGCAATAGCGAGAAACAGCGGGCTTATCGGCGGAATAGGTGATAACAAATATGCACCGAGAAACAACATCACCCGTCAGGATATGATGGTGATAGTGTACCGCGCGCTGCAGAAACAGAATGTAGGATTCGGCGCATACGACGAACCGCAATATTCGGATTATGCAACAGTTGCGGAATATGCGCGTGATGCCGTGACCAATCTCATCGGCGCAGGTCTTGTAAATGGTAAGAGTGGCAAAATCGCTCCAAACGATTACACAACTCGTGCCGAGGTTGCGGTACTGATCAAGCGTATATCGGATTATGTGAAGTAGCCTGATGGGGGCAGAAAATAAACTGCCCCCAACCGAGAAAGGAAGCGAAAATGCGAAAATACTTGTTGCCGGAAAAGGGAACTTTCTACAAGGCAAATCTCCATTGCCACTCGACGGTTTCGGATGGCAGATGGACGCCTGAAGAAATCAAGGCGAGGTATATAGAGAAGGGATATTCCGTTGTGGCATATACCGACCACGGTATAATGGTTCCGCATAATGAGCTGACGGATGAAAACTTTCTTGCTCTTAACGGCTTGGAGTTTGGCGTGAACAATGTAGTTGACGGTGTACCCGCGAATAAGTTCCGTAAAAACTGCGATATATGCATGATTGCGTTAAGTCCGGATAACAATGTTCAGCCTTGTTGGGATAAGGATAGAGAAATCCCCGAACAGTATAAGTCCCTTATTACATATGATGACTCCCGTCCTGACTTTAAAATGGAGTATACTCCTGAGAGTATTAACAGCTTCATAAATGAAGGAAAGAAATGCGGATTTTTTGTTACGCATAACCATCCTGTGTGGTCGAGAGAAGAATATACCGACTATATTAAATACAGCAATATGCACGCCATGGAAATCTGCAACTATGGTTGTGTGGCCGATGGTCATGATGAGCATAACTCAAAAATATATGATGAACAGCTGCGGGCAGGGAAACGGATTTTCTGCATTGCAACGGATGATAATCACAATAAGGACGGTGACAGGGATTCCTTTGGCGGATTTACGATGGTAAAAGCCGGGCGGCTGGAATATAAGACGATAACCGATGCTCTGCTTCACGGAAGCTTTTATGCATCCGAAGGTCCGCTTATAAATGAGCTTTATTTTGAGCACGGAAAGGCTTATATTTCTACATCACCTGCGCAGGCAATATTCATAACCAAACCGGGAAAGAATGTAGCGATCAAAAAAGAAAAAAATGTGCTCATCGAAGCTGCTTGCTTCGACGTTGAGGCCGATGACGGGTATTTTTTCATAACTGTTGTCGGAAAAGACGGAACAAAGGCATACACAAACGCATATTTTACGGATGAACTGTTTTAGTTTTATTATGAAATTTATATTCGGGATATCCGGATACAAAGCTATAAATAAAGGAGAGAAAAACAAGATGAAAAAACTTACAGCATTTATTTTATCAGCGGTTATGATGCTCGCGCTTTGCGCATGCAACGGCGGTGAAACAGGCGGGGGCTCTGTCGCAAACCTTGACCCGCTGACAAAGGAAGATGTTATCGAAGTGGCAACGATCTCCCACGCAAGCTGGCCGTATCGCGAAGACTGGAAAATCTGGGAATATATTGCGGAGGGAAGCGGTGCAACCGTAAATGTTACGGCGTATCCGTCTGCTGATGTAAACACAAAATATTCGCTTATGTTTGCGTCTCCGGATACACTTCCGGACATCACCAACTACTCATCAAAGCCGAAGGATGACTATATTTTCCAGGGCGCATTTATCTCATTCGATGATATGAAGGAGTATATGCCGAACTACAACGCATGGCTCGGAACTCTTACAGAGGACGAAATGAAAGAGAACGTAAATATGCGTAAGGCATATGACGGCGAAGTTTATTATTCTCCGGTTATTGGACGCGAGATGTCTCAGAACGTTCGTGCATGGCTCTACAGAAAAGATATTTTTGAAAAGCACAACTTAGCTGTTCCGACAACGTTTGACGAGCTTTATGAAGTCTGCAAAAAGCTTAAGGAGCTGTATCCGGATTCATATCCGTACTGTATCCGCTCAAAGTTCAGTGCGCTCAATACAAGCGGCTCATCGTGGAAGCCGTATTGGGAAATGGGACTCTATTACGATTACGACAATGAAAAATGGTGCTATGGCGCAACGGAAGAGGTAATGCGCGATATTATAGAGTTTTACAAAAAGATGGTAGAAGAAAAGCTTATGCCGGCAGACTTTATGACGATAAACAACACTGCATGGCAGGAGCTTATCACAACAGACCGCGGATTTATTATGCCGGAGTATCAGACGAGAATTGACTTCTTCAACGGTCTTGCGCGCATGCAGAATCCGGATTTTGACCTTCAGGCAATGGTTCCGCCTGTTGCGGCAGAAAGCGGAGTTGCAATGGTAAATAAATATAACGTTGACCCATGGGGTATGATGATGTGCAACACCCGCGACGAAGGGCGCATTGCAAATACCGCAAAGTTTGTGGACTGGTTCTATTCCAATGAGGCGCTCGAGCTTGTTTCATGGGGTAAAGAGGGCGAGACATATAATACCGTTGACGGCAAGCGCGTGTATATAACCGACGAGTCTAAGGCACAGTCGAACACGCTCTTTGGCTTTGGCACCTACGGAACGTTTACGCGTATGGACCCGGAGGCAGTTCTTGCATATGAATCAGAGGATATTGCAGAAACACGCGATATGGTGCTTGAGCACACGATGCCGTATGCAAACACAATCCACTGGCTTTTCTTCAACAAAGAAGAATTTGAGGTAAGAGACGAATATCTCACAGCCATCAACACATATGCGGAAGAGATGGTTTCAAAGATGATTCTCGGTCTTGAGCCGATTGATAAGTTCGATGAAATGGTAAGTGAAATAAATAAAATGGGACTTTCGAAGCTTCTTGCTGCATACGAAAGCGCATTTGCAAGAACAAAGTAAGTTTTTTTGAGATGCCGGGGAGAAAATTTCTCCCCGGTAAATAAAAGGAGTATAGCGCAATGGTCAAAGATATCGTGATGACAGGCGTAAAGATAGGTGAACACTCGGCAGACCCGCAGGACGTTATAGAAGAGGTGCGTGAACGCGTTATAGGAAGCGGGAGCAATTACGTTTATATTCGTCCGAAATTCGGCGTTCAGGTTCCGCATGAATATTTTATACAGTGGGCGCAATTTCTTGCTGAGAATAAAATATATTTTCATTTCGGTTACACCGCACAGCGCCCGCCCGCAGGGAAAAAATCACAGTTTACACCGGAGCTTGTTGCAAAGATGTGTGAAATTGCCGGGGAATATTTTCTCGGCGAATGCATAAGCGAAATAGATTGCTCGCGCGGCTCAAAATTCCGCGGCTATTTCAGCCAGTATGTGCCGCACGGGCCGGATACCGCAAAGCAGGAAACCGGATTTAAAAATCTGCGTGAGGCGCATGAAAGCTATGTTGAGTATGTGAAGACCTTTGCAGATATTGATAAAGAATTGGGACTGCCGCACATCATCAGCATGGCAGCATCCGCATTCAGCAGATATAATCTGGAAGCGGGAGCAGATATTCCCGTTCTTGAAACCGTTAATTTTGATTGGGATACCATGTTCCCGTCAGTACGCGGTGCGGCGCGTGCCCTCGGCTCGGGAATGTGGGGTACGCTTATTGCCCACGAGTGGTTTGCGGGAATGCGCCACGATGATATACTCAAGCAAAAACGGCTTGAGCTTTTGTGGAAGTTTGCATATATATCCGGTGCGAATATGATAAGCATTGAAAGCGGAGATGAAGCGATAGACTCATACGGGCATCAATACGGCAAGGATTCGCCATTGTGCGGGATGTATCGGAGCGCAATAAAAGAAATGGCTGAATATGCCAAAAACGATGAGAGACCGGCAGGCGGACCTGTGGTTAAGACAGCTTTTGTTTCCGGGCTTCACGACGCATGGCCGGGGTTTGTGGGAACCTCCTTGTGGAATCAGTTTGATCGCGAGGACTGGGGCTTTGGCGATGCAGAGTACTCGTGGCGTCTGCTTGATGAGCTTGGGATAAAGAGAAAATGGACAGATGTAGCAAACTACGGTGACAACGATTTTTCCGCATATCCGGAGTACGGAACATTCGACATTGTACCGATTGAAGCTTCGCTCGAAAAGCTTTTGCGGTATGACCGCCTTATATTCCTTGGCTGGAACAGTATGACGGATGAGAATATGGATAAGCTGACGGAATATGTCCGTCGAGGCGGGCGGCTGCTTATGAGTGCAGCGCATTTAAACCGCAACACTGTGAGAAATGGGCGGCTTCTTCTTATAAGCGATGAAAAGATTGAGGCGCTTTTCGGATGCAGACCTACCGGCGAGACCTTCAGAACCAACGGTGGGACGAAGTTTGAATATAACTCAATTGACAGGCAGATATCCTATCCCGGGACAAAGAGCTTTATTTGCGATCCCAACTTCAGCGGCGGATTTACGGAATACCTCGGCATTAAGCCTTGCGGAGCAACACCTGTGGGATATTGGAGCGAAAGCTTTCTTGAGGCTCCCGGAGTTCTGCACCCTGATTTTTGTACGGTTATGGAACATCAGGTCGGCAACGGAATTGCAACGCTTGTCACATCTCTTGACTATCCGGGACACCCTGCAGCAATGCCGCTTTACCGGAATGTTCTGCGTGAAATGATAAGTTCCGGTGCACGCAATTGTGAGATAAAGGTGATAGGAAGCGACAGGGTTCGCTACACCGTATATGAAGGAAATAAAATATATCTTTTGAATACCGATTTTGATATGCCGGTTACCGTAAAGGTAATAAACAGAGAGCGCGAGAGGGTTATAACACTTGAACCTCTTGAGATGAAAACCATATCTTTTTAGCGAGGTAAATATTATGGAGAACAAAAAGAAATTTATTCCGAGAAGTGAGCTTATGAAGAATAAAGATCCGAACAATCTCCGTGAAAAGGTGCGGAAATTTATTCCCATCGACGGGAAAGACGCACTCAAGACAGATGCGGAGATGACGGAATTTATCCTTGATAATTGCGAAATAAGATTCACGGATACAAATACATTTTTTTGCACAACGGACCTTATGAAGGATAACTATCCGCAGTATTTTGAGGTTTTGCAGCCGAGATTTAAATATGAGTTTGAAGACTTTGCAGATGAGCATTACCACGACCTTATAAATACAAAAACGCTTGAAATGCGCTTTGACTTCGGGCATACCTGCCCTAACTGGAAGGACGTTATATCGCTCGGATTTGCAGGACTCAGGGATCGTGTCGAGAAAGCGGCAAGAAATGCCGGCGACGATGCAGAGAAAAAGAGATTTTTCGATGCGGCGCTTTTACAATATAACGCTGCAGAGCGATTTATTGCAAGGGCGGCAGAAGAAGCGGAAAAGGCAGGTAAGCGAGAAATTGCAAAGGGACTTTCAAACCTTCTTGTGTCCGCACCGAAAAATCTGTTTGAAGGCTTCCAGATGCTTTTGCTCTTTCATTTTCTTCAGCATTTTGGGGAGCAGACATGGATACGCACATTCGGAAGGATAGACTCTCTTCTCTATCCGCTGTACGATGCTTCCGGCAAAGATGAGGCGAGAAGGCTTGTGAATGCGTTTATCGAGGAAATTAACGGTCATGGCATGAGCGAAAACCAGCCGTTTGCGCTTGGCGGAAGCGATGGAAACGGAAACGACCTCATCAATGACCTTTCATATATGTTTATTGAAGAATACAAGAAAATAAAGCCACCGTATGTTAAA
>JAFQVE010000329.1 GCA_017408185.1 Oscillospiraceae bacterium
ATTTCTGCTTTTACACCGTTTTCTTTACTTTTTTCCGTCAGAAAAGAAAGCTCTCCGCACACATTTACGGAAACACCGTCCAAAGTTCCGCCTGCTACCGGAAGCTCCGGAAGTTCAATATTTTCCGATGAATACTTTTTTAATGCGAAATTGTCAAAGCCGTAATCCAGCATCTCTGTGTGGTCATCCCAGTCATCCGGTGCAGACAGCGTCACGGCAACAAGCGTCATTCCGTTTCTTTCAGCACTTGAGACAAGGCATCTTCCTGCAGCTTTTGTAAAACCGGTCTTTACCCCGTTTGCGCCTTCGTACAGCCTGAGCATCTTGTTGTGGTTGGAAAGAAGCCTTCCCGCAACTGTTTTTTCCTTTGTTGCAACTATTTCTGAAAACAGAGGGTTTTCCAATGCACGCGAAGCCAGAAGCGCCATATCGTATGCGGTTGAAAAATGCCCCTCTTCCGGCAAACCGCTGGGGTTCTTAAAGCAGGAATTCTTCATCCCTATATCCCTTGCAGTCCGGTTCATCATTTCCGTAAAACGCCCTGTATCGCCTTTTCCGATATGATACGCAAGCGCGGATGCCGCATCGTTACCTGAGCGAAGCAAAAGCCCGTACAACAGATCCGAAACCGACAATTTCTCGTTTTCTTTAAGGTACATTGATGTTCCTTCCGTTCCGACGACTGCACGAGGAACGGTAACCGTTTCTGAAAGGTCAGCGTGCTGCAGTGCCACAAGCGCTGTCAATATCTTTGTCGTTGATGCAATCGGACGCTCAGTTTTCGAATCCTTTTCAAAAAGAACCGTTTTTGTTTCCGGCTCATAAAGAATCGCGGACTTTGCAGACACATCTATAGCACAGGAATGACTTACAAAAAAACAAAGCAAAATTACCGCTGTAAAAAGACGTTTGTACACCTGTTTCACACCTCCACTCAAAATAATACGATTCACCGAGCGGAAGTATTACTTTTTATCAGATTATTCTTCGTCTTCTTCTTTTTTCTTCTTGCTTTTTCTTATATAGCCGTCAACTCTGTCCATTACCTCCGGAACAAGCTCCACAAGTCTGTCAACAGTAGTATTCGGAGCAGCTACCATAGGAACAAGCCTTACGTTGCCGTCCTTAACCACAAGAAAAGCCTCCGGATTGATTGATACACCGGCTCCGCTTCCTCCTCCGAAGTTTACGCCTTCCTTTTTGCTGTCAAAATCCGAACCGCCGGAAGCAAAACCGAAGGATACCTTTGAAACGGGGATAATTGTTGTTCCGTCCGGAGTTGTGATCTGGTCGCCGATGATTGTGTTTACATCAACCATACTCCTGAGCTTTTCCATAGTGGTTTTCATTACATCATTCAATGCGTGTTCAGCCATTTTCTAATTTCCCTTCTTTATAGTAATTTTTCTTAAATACTTATACAAAAAGCAGACTGCTATCACAATCAGCTGTCCTGTAAAAATACGGATATCCGAAAGCAAGTACACCGAGATGCTTTCAGCTTCAAAATCTGCATTCACTGATATGCTTTTGTGCTTTATTTTTATTCCGCGGTCCAAAAACGGAAACAGTGCGCCTATTCCTGCCGCAGTTTTGCCGTATAACATCGCCGTTGAAAAAGCATCGCGGCTTCCAAGCGTTACATCCATAACAAGCCTTTTCACAACAAGCCATCTGACAAGACGGCCGAGCGCATCAACCGCCGGACCTACAACGTCAAGAAGCTGTTTTGCATTTCCCGGTTTCTTTTCCTTTTTATCAGCTTTATCGTTTTTGCAGGTTTGTTCTTTTTTCCCCTTTTTTCCACCGGGAGAAAACTTGAAAAAGAGAATTTTCAGTTGAACGCAAATTTTTCTCTCGCTGTATTCAAGATGAAAACAGACAGGAATAAAGCAGATCAGAACAATGAAAAAAAATACAACGGCAAGAATCAACATATGCAAGCTTTCCTATCCTTCGTTCTGTTCCGGTTGGTGCTCTGCTTCACTGAATGTCATCTGACCGTCCTCTGTGTCGGAAAACTCCGGAAGCTCAGGCAGGTCGTTAAGGCTTTCAAGACCGAAAACGCGCAGAAAATCTTTCGTTGTTCTGTAGAGAATTGGCTTTCCCGGAACATCGAGACGTCCGGATTCCCGAATTAACCCCTTTTCGGTAAGCGACGTTATCGAATAAGAACAGTCTACCCCTCTTACCTGCTCGACATACGCGCGTGTAACCGGCTGGCGGTATGCTATAACCGACAAAACCTCAAGAAGCGGAGGAGACAAGCGCGGAGCCTTTTTTGTTTCAAGCGCTTTTCTGATATACTCTGCATACTGCGGTGCGGAGCACATCTGATAAGAATTATCAAGCTTTACAATCCGTACACCGCGCTGTTCAAAATCGTAATAGTCACGCAGATTTGTGATTATTCTTTCAAGCGAAGGCTCGTCTACATCAAGAATTTCCGCTATACGCGAAAGCTCCACCGGATCGCCGGTTGCAAAAAGAATAGCTTCCACCGCGCGTTCAATTTCAACAATTTCCATTTTTAATTCCCCTGTGTGATTTCTTTATTTTCTTCCGCAAGAAGCGATATATCCTCTGTATCATCGGAAATTCTGATTCTGTTTGTCTTACACAGCTCCAAAACCGCAAGGAAGGTTGCAACAACCTCCGAGCGCGTTCTTACGCTGTCAAACAAATCCATAAAGCTTGTTTTTTTTGTTGAGAGAAGTCTTTTCAGGATATACGCAACTTTTTTACCGACCGAATAAACCTCACGTCCGACGATTCCTGCAAAATTTGTGATTTTCGGAGGAATTTTTGTCTCCGCGCGCTCAAGCATATTAAGTATCGCAAGGCGCAAATCCATACGGTCATGCTCATATTTATACGACTTATCCGGAGTTATCTGCTCCGGCATTTTCGTGTACATATCAAGACCGTTTTCCGCGCGGGCGTTGAGCGTTCCGCTGATCTCTTTTATCCTCTGGTATTCAAGAAGCATTTCAACAAGGCGCGCTCTCGGATCTTCTTCATCTTCCACATCGTCATACTTCGGCAGAAGCATTTTTGACTTGATATAGAGCAGATGCGCGGACATTGCGACAAAATCGCAGGTGATTGCAAGATCCCGCTCCTGCATTTCTTCAAGAGCCTTGTTGTACTGCTCTAATATCTCCACAATCGGGATATCGTAAATATTCAGTTTGTTTTTTGAAATCAGATGCAAAAGCAGGTCAAGCGGCCCGTCAAAAACATCAAGATGATAGGTAATTTCTGCCATAAGAATCCCCTTATCAGTAGAATATTGCCGAAAGCATATTTATAATGCCGGTGAATATCATTTCACGGATATATGTAAGAAAATCCGTAAAAAACGGAACGTTAACAAGCACAAGAAGCAGAAGCATCCCATAACGTTCATACTTAAGTATAAAGCCGTATGCACGGCGCGGAAGAAGCGAAAACAGAATTTTGGATCCGTCAAGCGGCGGTATCGGAATGAGATTGAACACCGCAAGACCGATGTTCAGAATCGCAAACACAAGAAAAAACTGCATAACAACGTTCAAAGCGCCAATCAAAGCCTGATTTTCAATCTCCAAAACCGAAATTGCGAGAATAACCGACATTGAGAGCACCGCCATAAGCAGATTGGAAACAGGACCTGTAATGGAAACAAGCGCCATACCAAGCTTTCTGTTTTTGAAGAAGTACGGATTTACGGGAACAGGCTTTGCCCATCCGAAGCCAAACAAAATCATACACAAAAGCCCGAGAGGCTCCATATGCTGTATGGGATTAAGAGTTAATCTTCCGCTGTTTTTTGCGGTTCTGTCCCCCAGAAGATACGCAACATATCCGTGGCTTATTTCATGAAAAATTATTGCAAGCAGGGCCGCCGGGATA
>JAFQVE010000330.1 GCA_017408185.1 Oscillospiraceae bacterium
AAACAAGCGAAAAAGTCCTTGAAACTCGATGTTTCAAGGACTTTTGTGAAAACTATGCGTCTTTTTGAAATTAGGTTCTGCGAAAAAAACGAGACGGAACGACCGGTTGTCGTTCCCTACATGCATTTTCTTCGCTTGTGGTCTCGCACCTTTTTCGACAGTCTGAACCGGCTATCTCTTTGATGAGACAGCCGGTTAAATTTAACTTAATCCGTTATTCTCGGAACATCCATCCATACTCCGCCTTTCATTGCGGCTTCATGGGCGATGATTCCGGGGATTGTCATATCCATTGCCTTTACTATGTCAATGGCAGGTGTTGTGTCGTTCTTGATTGCATCGAGGAAATCACGGACGAGATAGAACTCACTTGTTCCGTGACCGCCAAGAGTTGCTTCCTTCGGCGCGTCAATGTCGGAGGTGTTTATTGCAATAACTCTTCCTTCCTCGGGGTCAATGTCCTTGAAGTATCTGCAGCCTACTCCGTCATAGCCATCTCTGCTGCTCTCCAATGCTCCGTCTGTTCCATAGATGCTATATGAGCAAAGAGCCGAGCTTCGGAGTGCAACGGAGCTTCTGAGTACCTTTATTGTTGCGCCCTTGCTTGTTTCAAAAAGTGCCACCTGCATATCAATATTTCCCACTGTTGCAGGAGTAAGCGCACGGGATTCCTTACCCGATGCGGTACAACGGACAACATAATCATCCATCCACTTAAGAACGGGTCCGAGACTGTGTGAGCAATAGTGAAGCGGTGCACGGTCTGCACGCCACTTCCCGCCTACAAGGTGGCGGATTTCGTGAACATAATCGGCTTCCGCATAGAAGGGAGTTCCGATTTTGCCCGACTTTATGTGCTTATCCCACTCCATAACAAAATGCATATAGTTGCAGTTTTCTGCCATCATAAACTTACCCTTTGACTTGCGGACAGCTTCCACCATTTTCGTACAGCTTTCAATGGTATTGGATGCCGTAACCTCACAGAGCACGTGCTTATCCATTTCCATTGCCTTTATTGTCTGTTCTGCGTGGAAAGGAATGGGAGTGCCGAGAACAATGATATCAAGATCTGCGTTTATAAAATCATCATACTTCTCGAAAAGGCAGTTGTCGGGAAGGTTAAAGTCCTTTCCGTTCTGCTCAAGGCTTTCCGAGTTCATATCGCAAAGTGCAACAACCTCCGTATCGGGGTTTGATGCAAATATCCGTCCATAGGCGGTTGCACGGCCTATACCTACCATACCCACTTTAAATTTATTCATAAGTTATACCTCCGGGGTTAAAAATACATAAACAATTCTTATGTGGTAATATTACCATAACCTGCCTGAAAAAGCAATACAGATAATGCAAAAGCCTTGCAACTTACTGTTGATATCCGCATCTCTTTTTGCTATAATCATACATAGTTGTCAACATCTTCAACAAATCTTCACAACAAGAGGAAACTATGAAAAAAACAGAAACTTTTGCAAAGCTTGCAATACTTTTTGCAACGATAATCTGGGGCACATCCTTTGTTATAATAAAGGATGTCGTGGATGTCATCCCCCCCAACTACCTTATGGCTCTGCGTTTCACGGGGGCGTGCATTCTCCTTGCCGTCATATTCCGCAAACGTCTTTGCGGAGTAACAGTCAAAATGCTTTGGCAAGGCGGAATTATCGGCTTTTTCCTATATCTTGCATATATATTCCAGACATATGGAATAATGGGCACAACTCCGGGTAAAAACGCATTTCTCACCGCCTTCTATTGCGTCCTTGTTCCTTTCCTTGCGTGGGTTTCCAAAGGTCCGAAGCCTGATATTTGGAACATAACTGCGGCGATTATGTGCGTTGGCGGAATAGGGCTTATATCTTTAAACGGTGATTTCACCGTTGGTATCGGCGATTTACTCACTCTTGTCGGCGGCTTCTTCTTTGCCTGCCATATGGTTGCCGTTTCAAAATTCGGCAAAGACCGCGACTCCATAGTGATAACCATTCTGCAGTTTGTGTCGGCGGCGATCTGCTTCTGGATAACCTCCTTTGTGACCGAAGGAGCTCCCTCGGGAATTTCATCGGAAGCCGCTCTTCCTGTTATATATCTGTGTCTTTTCTGTACCGCTTTGGCACTTCTTCTTCAGAATTTCGGACAGAAATACACAACACCCTCTGCCGCATCATTGCTTTTAAGCCTCGAAGCCGTTTTCGGAACATTGATTTCAACGGTACTCGGGCGTGAAGATCTCACATTCAGAACCATACTCGGCTTTTCGGTTATCTTTATCGCAATAATTATTTCGGAAACAAAGCTGAGCTTTTTTCATCGCACAAAATGAACAAAGAGGACATTTCTCCTATACAGGATGATGTCCTCTTTAAATTTTACATATCTTCTCTCCGGACCATTTTGCCAACTTTTTGCCAACTTTCACTCCTTTCATTGACAACAAATCGAAGCTGTAGTATATTTTGCATCGTCTTGCAAGATAACTATGTAATAACAATATGGCGAAAGGAGAAAAAATGGAAAACAGAACAAGACGAATACACATATGTGACTCAAGTAAGTTTGTAGATCTCGGACGCACGGGCGAAAAAGAATTCCGCGCGGTGGAAATCGACGTATCCGGCTGGATTTCGGAGGATGCGGAATACAGAATCATTTATTCACGTCCCGACGGCATCACATATCCTGTAGCCGCAACACGGAACGGTAACATCCTCTTGTGGGAGCTTAAAGCGTATGACGTTGAAGTGGCAGGTTTCGGAGAATTTGAAGTTCGTGCATACATCGGCGATAGCATCGGAAAATCTGCAACATTTAAAGTCAAT
>JAFQVE010000331.1 GCA_017408185.1 Oscillospiraceae bacterium
AACAGCGCGTGTAATCGGAGCTGTTATGTTTTCATTTACAAACGCTGTATCCTTTGCTGTTATCCAGCCATTGAATCCGAATCCCGTGATCTTCGGCTCTGACGGAAGCTCAACCTTACCGTCAACAACAGTCTTCTGTGCTATATACTCGCCGTTGCCGTTCCAGAACTCAACAACCTTCTCATCCTCTGTTGCATTCTTTGTATAGATTGCCGTAAGATAAGTATTTGTAACAAGATTGAAAGTATAGCTTGCATCACTTGATACCCAATCACCATTTTCTTCTGTGCCGCGTACCCAGTGGCGGAAGGTATACCCTTCCTTCTCAGGAGCGGTTATCGTAACGCTTTTGCCTCGCGCTACACTCTCTATCGCAATTTCATCATCAATATTATTTGCCTGTGCATATGAAACCTGAACAGGTGCCACAGCATCAGCAACAGTTATCGAACGTGTTACCTTCTTGCCGTCAACTGTCGCCTCAATATCAGCTTCACCGACACCTACTGCTTTTACCGTATTACCTGTTACCGTTATAACAGATGTATCAGAGCTTGCGAGAACAGAAACCTCAGCCTCTGTATCAACGCTTCCGTCAGAAAGATATGCACTGACGCTTGCGCTTGTCTCCTCACCCGGAAGAAGCGCAGTCTTTCCGACTTTTATATATCCGCCCATATCGACAGTGCCTTTACCCATTCCCGAAACAAGGCTGAAGTTTGCGATAGATGCATAAACATTCGAACCGCCGACGGTAACCCTTATTGTATGCTCACCCGCAGTGAGGTTCAGATTTTCTGCTATGACTGCGTCATTTTCCCACACTGTACCGTTACCGCCCATATTGTCGGAAAGGGTTGTATCTCCGCAATCATATGTACCGACTTCTTCTCCGTCAACCTGAACGGTCGCAACACCGCCGTCCTTTGCTTTCTGATAATCGGTTATCAAAGAATATATTCCGGTTTGCGGAACATTGATATTCATAACAACAACAGCATCAGACTTTACCTTAAGAAAACGGCTTGTCGTTGCTTTTGTACCTGCAAGACCTACGCTTCCGCTTGTTCCGGAAATATTAAAGAAACCATTGGACATATCATAATTTATGTCTCGGGCGGTGTATTCACTTCCGTAGTACACCCCGTTATCAAGCATTGTCTTATCGATGTCATAGCTTACAGTAAATCCGAGTTCTGCATCGCTCATGACATCTCCCGTAAGAGTGATGTTTCCTATTGTGTAACGGTCGCTGTTTGAAATTCCCGTGGGGGGAATGAACGCGATGATATACTTTCCTTCAGAAAGCTCTTTATCGGCAAAGATTTCTGAATCAACCCACTCCTTATTTGAGCTATTGAAATCAGAATAATCGCTTTCATCGTTATCACAGTCATACTGACCTACAGGATCTCCGAGCTTTGCAATTCCAAATGAGCCTATAGCATTATAGGATGCATAATCCATAAAATAAGCATCAACTTTCACTCCGCGCGTTGAACGCTGGTGATGAACGTTCATGGAATATGTTCCGGTATCCGGTATGTCTATTTCAAAACAGATATAACGTCTTCCCGTTATTCTGATAAACCTTGAATCAGCCGCGCCCGCAAATTCGACCTGGTTTACAACCGGAACTTCCGTACCTGCCGAATCAAGTGCCTGGCTGCCTGCACTGAGCGATGATCTCAGGTATCTGAACACACCGCCGGACGTTGTATAATTCATAACATCCGCAATCGGTGTCGTTGTCGTAAAGCCGTTCAAGAGGCTTTCGATATTCAACGTTCTGCTGACATCCCCCTCTCCCTCTCCTTCCGCCGCAAACGCTGACGGAGTAAAAGTTGCAAGCATCGCAACCGCGAGAATGATTGCCAAAATTTTTCTCATTTTTGTTTCCTCCCAAAATTTTTATTCTCTATGAATAGGTGCACAAAAAGATATTGCACCGGTTATATTAATTATATAACGAGTGTTGCCGCTCTGTAAATTTCCATA
>JAFQVE010000332.1 GCA_017408185.1 Oscillospiraceae bacterium
AAGGAGGCTGATAATATGGCAACAACAAATGTTACAATGCGCATGGATGAAGAATTGAAAACTCAACTACAGGAATTGGTTTCAAATCTTGGTATGGATATGACAACATTTTTTACCTTGTCTGCAAAACAGGCGGTTAGGGAACAAAGAATTCCTTTTGATATTTCTTTAAGAGTTCCTAACGCTGAAACGATTGAAGCAATAGAAGAAGTAAAAGCAATGAAGAAAAATCCTTCTCTCGGAAAAACATATACAAATGTTGATGATATGATGAAGGAGTTATTAAATTGATGTATTCCATCAGGCCCACCACAAAATTCCAGAAGGATTTAAAGCGAATTGAAAAAAGAGGATATAATATTTCATTACTGACAGAAATAATTAAAAAATTAGCAAATGGTGAGCAACTTCCCGAAAAGAATAAGGATCATAATTTGTTAGGAGAATACTCAGGTTGCAGAGAATGTCATATTACACCTGATTGGTTATTGATTTATGAGATCGCAGATGGTGAATTGATATTATATCTTACTCGGACAGGAACACATAGTGATTTGTTTTAACGAAAACCGATGCAGAAGTTTCTGTCCGTATCGGTTGAATTTTTATTCCTAACTGAATGTGAACTGCTGACAAAGAGGAAAGGTATCCGGATTATACAGTCTTTATATAATAAAAAAGGAAAACAGATGAAAGGGAATGATGAGATGAAAAACGGAAAGCTTCAGGTTGCACTTATTGGGTGCGGAATGATAGGCCACGGTCACGCCGAGGGCGTTGCGCGTGACGGACGTGCGGAAATTGCGGCGGTGGTTTACGGTAAAAACCGTGCTGCGGCAGAGGATTTTGCAAAAAAATACGGCATACCGTTTGTGACGGATGATTACCGAGAGGTAATAGAGCGCGGAGGAATTGACGTTGCAATCGTGGCAACGCCGAGCGCATGCCATGCTGAAGCGGCGATTGCTTTTGCAAATGCCGGTGTTCACGTCCTGTGCGAGAAGCCGCTTGATGTTGAGATTGATAAAATGACTGCGATGATAGACGCGGCAGAGAAAAACAATGTACTGTTAGGGTGCGTATTTCCGAACCGCACGCGAGAGGATTTAATCCGCGCAAAGAAAATTATAGATTCGGGCGAGCTCGGGCGTATGCTTATGGTAGAGTTCCAATACCGTGGATACCGCAGCCACAGCTATTATAACTCTTCAAACTGGAAGGGAACGAAGGCAGGTGACGGCGGCGGATGCCTGATAAATCAGGGAAGCCACGGCATTGATGCGCTCGTATTCCTCGCAGGAGGGGTGAAGAGCGTGTGTGCAGTGTGCGACACGATGGCAAGGAGAATAGACGTAGAGGATGCGGCGTGCGCATTGCTGGAGTTTGACAGCGGCGCGCATGGTACGCTTATGGGCACAACCCTTTCGCATTTTCCGGAGACCAATTCCGAGTGCGAGAGAATACGCATCGAGTTTGAAAGAGGAACGGTTGTATATGCCGACGGAAAGACGATGCTTTACAAGAGCCTTTCGGATGATGAGCTGAAAGTTGAGGAAATCTGCCTTACCGATAAGATTGAGAGCTTTGGTGCAAATCCCGAGGATATGGATATGGCGGCACATTATGCGATTGTTTCAAATTTCATTGACGGAGTTCTTGACGGAAAAGAGCTTATTGCACCAGCCCGTGATGCACGCCGCGCGGTTGACCTTGTTCTCTCCATATATAAATCAGCAGAGACAAGGACATGGGTCGATGTTCCTAAATTTGATATGTAGAGACACAGAAAGCAGTTGTTGCACTTTTGACAACAACTGCTTTTGAATATTTGCTTCAATCTTCGAAATACAGTAATTTATATGCAG